>JBFWSI010000577.1:0-3189 GCA_050248455.1 Gammaproteobacteria bacterium
ATGCGTGGGCCTACGGCCTCGACGGCAGTCTCGTCGGCCGCCCGGTGGACGCGTCCTTCCCCGGCATCGATCGCGCCTCGCACGGGCTGCGCGAGCTCGCCGCCGAAGAGCGACACGGGCTGCTGTGGCTGCAGCCGACGCCCGGTGCGACGCTCGACGTGACCGCGGCGCTGGGCGCGCTGGCCGGCGAGCTCGCGCACTACGGATTCGGCGAATTTCACCCCTATGCGACGCGCGTGATCAAACGTCGCATGAACTGGAAGCTCGCGCTGGACACCTTCCTCGAGTCCTATCACTTCTGCGTGCTGCACAAGGATTCGATCTGCGCGATCTTCCACCACAACCTCGCGACCTTCGACAGCTGGGGCGAGCATTTCCGCCTGGTGTCGCCGCGGCGCTCGATTGCGCGCCTGCGCGAACAGCCGCGCGAGGACTGGCAGGTGCTGCCGCATCTCGTGGTGGTCTACGTACTGTTCCCGAACATCGTGCTCGTGTGGCAGGGCGAGCAGGTCGAGCTGTGGCAGATCTTCCCCGACGGCGACGATCCCGCCTCGTCGCTGCTGCAGCTGACGCTGTATTCGCCGAGCCCCGCCGACACCGACAAGGCGAAGCGTCACTGGGACCGCAATCTCGAGCTGGTCCTGCACGTCGTCGAGCACGAGGACTTCCCCGTCGGCGAGGGCATTCAGACGAGCTTCGGCTCGGGGGCCCAGTCGCATCTCGTGTTCGGGCGCAACGAGCCTGCGCTGGCCCACTTCCACCGCGCCGTGACGGCCGCCAGCGGCGGCTGAACGCCGTCCGGTCCGCGCCGGTTTCCTGACACCCCCGCCCGGCGCGGCGCCTTCCCGCCGCCACGCCCGAGCCGCCGATCGTCGCGAGCGCGCAATCGCGCACAGTCCGCGCCGGCATGCGGCTTGCGCCCTCCGGGACATGCAAGTTTTTCGCGCGGGTGCCGCTAGCGTGAGCGGATCGAAGGTCACGAGACGCAGCCCCTCCATGTCAACTGCCGACACGCCGCTGGTACTGGTCGTCGACGATGACCCGATGGTGCGCCTGCTGGTCGGCGAAGCCCTGGCCCGCGAAGGCTTCCGCCTGCTGGAGGCCGAGACCGGCGAAGCGGGCCTCGCGCTGCTCGCGACGCACCGGCCGGACATCGTGCTGCTCGACGTCCTGATGCCCGGCATCGACGGCTTCACCGCCTGCTCGCGCCTGCGCGTGATGCCGCACGGCCAGCACGTGCCGGTGCTGATGATGACGGGCCTCGACGACGTCGCCTCGATCCAGCACGCCTACCAGGTCGGCGCCACCGATTTCGTCACCAAGCCGCTGAACTTCACGCTGCTCAGCTTCCGCCTGCGCTACATGCTGCGTGCGAAAGCGATGGGCGACGAACTGCGGCACAGCGAGGGCCTGCTCGCGAGCGCACAGCGCCTGGCGCATCTCGGGCATTTCGTGTTCGTGCCCGGTGAAGGCTTCATGACCTGGAATCGCCAGACGCATGCGGTGCTCGGGCTGCCCGAGGATTGCTGGGTGAGCAGCCTGGACGACCTGCTGACGCGCATCGAGCCCTCTTCGCGCGATGCCGTGCGGCACTCGATGACGATAGAGAACGGCCACATTCCCCTCGCCCCCGTCGAGTTCCAGATCGCCGGGGCCGACGACGTCCTGCGCACGATCGTCCAGCACGCCGTGCTCGAAACGAACGAAGAGCGCATCCGCATCGTCGGCACTTTCCAGGACATCACCGAACGGCGCCGCGCCGAGCAGAAGATCCATCGGCTCGCCTATTACGACCGCGTCACGGGCCTGCCCAATCGCGTGATGATCGAGCAGGTGCTGGGCGATCTCGTCCGCGAGGCCGATCAGACCGGCGACGGCGTCGCGGTCCTGTGCATAGACCTCGATCATTTCCAGCGCGTCAACGACAACTTCGGCCACGACACCGGCAACGATCTGCTGGCCGCGATCGGGCGCCGGCTCGCCGGCTGCGTGCGCGCGAGCGAGGACCGGCCCGGACTGCCGGGCCGACGCCACGACTGCACCGATCTGGTCGCGCGCAGCGGCGGCGACGAGTACTGCATCGTGCTACCGGGGATCGTGTCGACCGCCGACGTCGAGCAGATCGCGCAGCGCATCCGCGAATCGATGCAGCAGCCGTACACGATCGGGGAGCAGGAGTTCTTCATCACCAGCAGCATCGGCATGGCGATCCACCCCGCGGACGGCGACACGCCCGACATGCTGCTGCGCCACGCCGAGCTCGCGCTGGCCCACGCCAAGCGCAAGGGCCGGGACTGCGCGGAGTTCTACAATCCGCAGCTGAACGCGCGGGCGCAGGCGCGCCTCGCGATGGAGACCAACCTGCGCCAGGCGCTCGGCAGCGATCAATTGTCGCTGCACTACCAGCCCAAGCTGCGCGTCGACACCGGCGAGCTGGTCGGCATGGAAGCGCTGGTGCGCTGGCAGCATCCGACGCTCGGCCGCATCTCGCCGGCCGAATTCATCCCGATCGCCGAGGAATCCGGCCTCATCCTGCCGCTCGGCGAGTGGATCCTGAGCGAAGCCTGCCGTCAGCTCGCCGACTGGCGGCGCCGCGGCCTCGGCAACCTGTGCTGCGCCGTGAACCTGTCCGCCGCGCAGTTCCGCGAACGCAACCTGCCGACGACGATCGCGCGCATCCTGCGCGAGACCGGCGTCGATTCGAGCCAGCTCCAGCTCGAGCTGACCGAGAGCCTGCTGATGGAGGACGCCGGCGCGGCGCAGACGATGCTGCGCAGCCTGCGCGATCTGGGCCTGAGCCTCGCGGTCGACGATTTCGGCACCGGCTACTCCTCGCTCAACTACCTCAAGCGCCTGCCGCTGGACGTGCTGAAGATCGATCAGTCCTTCATCCGCGAGCTGCGCGAGGATTCGGACGACGCCGCGATCGTCGAGGCCGTCATCGCGATGGCGCACAGCCTGCGCCTCGGCGTCGTCGCCGAAGGCGTCGAGCTCGATCACCAGCTCGAATTCCTGCGCGCCCATCGCTGCGACGAGGTCCAGGGCTACCTGTTCAGCAAGCCGCTGCCGGCCGCCGAGTTCCTCGACTGGGTGCGCAGGCACCAGCTGCGCCCCGTGCCGGTGGCGAGCTGAGCCCGGGCCGCCAGGATGAGCTTCGTCGATCGCCTCGTGACGCTGTGGCAGGAATCC
>JBFWSI010000578.1:0-3188 GCA_050248455.1 Gammaproteobacteria bacterium
GCGTCCGATGACGCGCGCGCTGTGGTTCGCGCTCGGCTGGCTGGAGGTGCTCGGCGTCACCGTGCTGTGCCTGTGGCCGCTGCGCGAGCTGCCCGGCCCCGATCTGCCCTGGAGCGACAAGCTCTACCACCTCGGCGCCTTCGGGCTGCTGATGTGGTGGTTCGCGGTCGCGCTGCCGCGCGCGCGCTGGCCGTTCACGGCGCTGGGCGTGCTCGGCCTCGGCGTCTTCATCGAATTCGCGCAGGGCTTCGTGCCCTTCCGCTCCCCGTCCCTCGCCGACGTCGTCGCCGATGCGCTGGGCGTGCACGCCGGCGCCGTCCTCGCGCGGCTCACGCCGCGCGCATTGCCAGCCTGGCAGCCGCGGGCATAACCTGCCGCGCGAGCCGGCGCAGCGCGGCTCGTACGCGAACGACGGTCCGGGCCGCAGGCACCCGGCGCAACGAGAGAACAGCCATGACGACTGGAACGCAGAACCGCCGCCCGCTCGAAGGCGTGCGCGTGATCGAAACGGGACAACTGCTCGCGGGGCCTTTCGCCGCGACGATCCTCGGCTATTACGGCGCCGAGGTGATCAAGGTCGAGCCGCCCGAAGGCGGCGATCCGATCCGCCGCTGGCGGATCGTGAAGAACGACACCGCGCTGTGGTGGTACAGCCTCGCGCGCAACAAGAAATGCGTGACGCTCGATCTGCGCGTCGACGCGGGCCGCGAGCTCCTGCGCCGGCTCGTCGACAAGGCCGACATCTTCATCGAGAACTTCCGGCCCGGCACGATGGAGAAATGGGGCCTGGGTCCGGACGCCTTCAAGCAGACCAATCCCGGCCTGATCTACACGCGGATCTCGGGCTACGGCCAGACCGGCCCGTATGCGGCGCGCCCCGGCTTTGCCAGCGTCTGCGAGGGCTTCGGCGGCTTCCGCTACGTCAACGGCTTTCCGGGCGAGCCCTCGGTGCGGCCGAACCTGTCGATCGGCGACACGCTCGCGGGCCTGCATGCGGCGCTCGGCATCCTTCTCGCGTACATCGGCCGCGATCCGGCGCGTCACGGCGCGGGCCAGGTCGTCGACGTCGCGATCTTCGAGGCGGTCTACAACCTGATGGAATCGGTGGTGCCCGAATACGACGGCATGGGCATCGTGCGCGAACCGTCCGGCTCGACCCTGACCGGCATCGTGCCGTCTAACACCTACCCGACGAAAGACGGCAAGACCATCATCATCGGCGCCAACACCAACTCGATGTTCCAGCGTCTGTGCGAGCTGATGGGCGATCCGGCGATGGCGCAGGACGCGCGCTATCGCGAGAACATCGATCGCGTGCAGCACCAGGCCGAGCTCGACGGCTTCATCGGGCGCTGGACGGGCGCGATGAACCAGGCCGAGGTGCTCGAGAAGCTCGAAGCCGCGGGCGTCGCGGCCGGGCCGATCTACAGCGTCGCCGACATGTTCGCCGATCCGCAGTACCACGCGCGCGGCCTGTTCGAGACCGTGACGATCGACGGCGAGCCGCTCAAGATCCCCGCCCTCGTTCCGAAGCTCGACGCGACCCCGGGCCGCACCGACTGGCCCGGCGCGCCGCTGGGCGCGCACAACGACGAGGTCTATCGCGAGGTGCTCGGCATCGGCGCCGCGGAACTGGCCCAGTTGAAGCAGGACGGCGTCGTCTGAACGACGCACGACGGCCGAACGGCGCGCGGGCGGCGGCCTCCGAGCAGCACGAGATAACGTTCGGCGCATAGACGCAGGCCTCGGCCGGCACCCGCGCCGCGACGGGGTCGCTCGCGCGCTCGTGAGCGGCGAGCGTCGCGATCTGCGCCAGCGGAGCGCCGCCGCGCGTCGCGTCCAGCCAGCACCGCGTGCTGCGGAAGGAGTCGACGCCGTCCGGCAGCGGCGTCGCCGCCCGCATCCACCGTCGCATTCAAGCGCGGCAGCCGGCAACGCACGCGCGACGGCACCGAGTTGCGCATGCGCTCCACAAATCGACCACGTACAACAGCGTCGCCGGGGTCCATGCGCAGAACATCGCCCAGGCCAGCGCGATCGTGCGCGTGGCGCCGCGCTGGCGAATACATCTCCGCCATCATCAGGTACAGCGCATCGTCGGCGAGAAAGCCGACGTGCGGATTGCGCACGGCGAGCCACGCGTAGGCGGCGAAGCTCGCGAGCCCGCAGCCCGCGACGAGCAGCGGCCATGCCGCGGCCGAGGCGCGCGGAGTCACAGGTAGTCGCGCAGGCGGTAGTACAGCATCGCGAGCACCAGCGAGGGCGTGCGCAGCCAGCGGCCGCCGGAGAAGTCGCGGTGCGGGATGCGCGCGAACACGTCGAGGCGCGTCGCGTCGCCGGCCAGCGCCTCGGCGATCACGCGGCCGGCGAGGCCCGTCGTCGCCATGCCGTGGCCGGAGAAGCCCTGCGCGTAATAGAGCGTGGCGTCGAGGCGCCCGAAATCGGGCGCGCGGTTCATCGAGATGTCGACGTAGCCGCCCCACGCGTAGTCGATCGCCACGTTGGCGAGCTGCGGGAACACGCGCAGCATGCGCGCGCGCATCGAGCCCGGCAGGTTCGGCGGCGGAATCTTCGAGTAGCTGACACGGCCGCCGAAGAGCATGCGGTGGTCGGCCGAACGCCGGAAGTAGTCGAGCACGAAGTTGATGTCGGTGACGGCGGCATTGCTCGGCAGGCAGCGCGCGGCGAGCGCAGCGCCGAGCGGCGCGCTCGCGACGATGTAGGTGCCGACCGGCATGATCCGGCGTTCGAGCTCGGGCACCAGCGGCCCCAGGTACGCGTTGCCCGCGAGCACGACGTAGCGGCAATGGACTTGCCCCTGCGCGGTGTGCACCACCGGCGCAGCGCCGCGCACGAGACGCAGCGCGCGCGAGCCTTCGTGGATCCGTACGCCGGCGGCACGCGCCGCCGCGGCGAGTCCCAGGGTGTACTTCAAGGGATGCACGTGCGCACCGCGCGGATCGTAGAGGCCTGCGCAGTAGCGCGGGCTCGCCACGTGCGTCGCGAGCGCGTCGCCGGTGAGGAATTCGAGACCTTCGTAGCCGTAGTCGCGCGCGAGCAGCGCCTGCCATTCGCGCAGCTCGTCGCGCAGTCGCGGCTTGATCGCGACGTGCAGCTGGTCGTCGTCCCAGTCGCAGGCGATCGCGGGGCGTGCGACGCGCGCGCGCACGTCGGCGATCGCCTCCAGC
>JBFWSI010000579.1:0-3186 GCA_050248455.1 Gammaproteobacteria bacterium
CGCGCAGCTGAGCGGCCCCCGCCCGCTCGCGGTCGTCGCGACGGGCATGGGCAGCGACGGCGCCGCCGGCAGCCGCGCGCTGCGCGACGCGGGCGGCCTCGTGTGGGCGCAGGACCAGGCGAGCAGCGTCGTCTTCGGCATGCCCGCCGCCGTCATCAACGCGGGGCTCGCGCACGAGGTCGTGTCCGCCACCGAGCTCGGACGGCGGCTGCGGCATGGTCGCTGACCGGAGACGCTGAAGCATGGATCCCTTGAGCATCGTCGGGCTCCTGCTCGGCATCGCGGCCGTCGTCGTCGGGCAGTATCTCGAGGGCGGGCATCTCGCGATGCTCGTCAACGGCCCGGCACTGCTGATCGTCGTCGGCGGCACGCTGGGCGCGACGATGGTGCAGTCGCCGGCGCACGTCTTCTTGCGCGCGCTGCGCATGTCGAGCTGGATCTTCCGGCCGCCCGCCGTGCCGCTCGATCTCGCGATGAAGGAGCTGCTGCACTGGTGCCGCGTCGCGCGGCGCGACGGCCTGCTCGGGCTCGAGGCGCTGGTCGAATCGGTGCGCAATCCCTACGCGCGCAAGGCGCTGCAGCTGCTGATCGACGGCAACGAACCGACCGTCATCCGCGAGACGCTGCAGATCGATACCGCCGTGCGCGAGCAGCGCGATCTGCTCGCCGCCAAGGTCTTCGACGGCATGGGCGGCTACGCGCCGACGCTCGGCATCCTCGGCGCCGTGATCGGCCTCATCCACGTGATGAACAACCTGAGCGATCCCTCGATGCTCGGCCAGGGCATCGGCGTCGCCTTCGTCGCGACGGTCTACGGCGTCGGCCTCGCCAACCTCGTGTTCCTGCCGATCGGCGTCAAGCTGCGCGCGCTGGTGCGCGAGGAAACGCGGCTGGAGGAGATGATCGCGATCGGAATCACCGCGATCGCCGACGGCGAGAACCCGCGCGTCGTCGAGTCCCGGCTGCAGGGCCTGTTGAAGTGAGCGGCCGCGGGCCGTCGCCGTGGCTGCGCCCGCCGGTCGAGGACGAGGATCACGGCCGCGACCGCTGGATGGTGTCCTATGCGGACTTCATCACCTTGCTGCTCGCGTTCTTCGTCGTGCTGTATTCGATTTCCTCGATCAACAACGGCAAGTTCCGCGTGCTGTCGAACTCGATCGTCACCGTCTTCAACGACGAGGTGACGCGCGCCGTGCCGATCGACATGGGCGGCGGCGCGCCGCCACAGACGGGCATGCTCGACGGCAGCCGCAATCTCGCCGAGGTCGAGCAGCCGACGGGCGAGGACTCGGTCGCGGCGCTGTCGCCGACGATGGTCGCACCGCCGGCGGTGCCGACGGTCGGCACGCCGCGCGAGCGCATCGAAGCCGTGCTCGCGCCCTTCGGCCAGGCGGGCGAGGTCAAGGTGCGCGACACCAAGGACTGGCTCGAGGTCGAGCTCGGCGCGGAGCTGCTGTTCGACAGCGGCAGCGCGGCGATCAATCCTGCGGCGCTGCCGATGATCGACCAGATCGCGACCGTCGTCGCCGACATGGGCCGCCCGGCGCGCGTCGAAGGCTTCACCGACGACGTGCCGCTCACGGGCGGTCCCTACGGCTCGAACTGGGGCCTGTCCGCGGCACGGGCGGCAAGCATTGCCGATCGCCTCGCGCGCGCGCGCGTCGCCCCGGACAAACTTGCCGCCGTCGGCTACGGCGAATATCGCCCGGTGGCGGACAACGCGAGCGAGGAAGGCCGGCGCAAGAACCGGCGCGTGGTCGTCGCGATCGCGAAACACGAAGAGGTCTCGATACTTGCGGGCGAGGCCGCGGCGGACGCCGCAACCCTGCCCGAGCAGACGCCGCCGCCGGCACCAACATTGCAACGCGTGACCGAACTTCCCGGCCCAGCGGAGATAGGCCCATGAGGATTTGGACGGTTGCGGCCCAGAAAGGCGGGGTCGGCAAGACGACCACGACGATGAATCTCGCCGGCGCGCTGCTGCGCGAAGGCGCGCGCGTGCTGCTGGTCGATCTCGATCCGCACGGTTCGCTGACCAGCTACTGCGGACTCGATCCCGATACGGTCGAGCCGAACGTCTACGAGGTGTTTGCCGCCGCGGCGCGCGACGAGACACTGGATCTCGGCGAGATCGTCCACCGCACTCGCATCGACGATCTGTCGCTGGCGCCGGCCTCCGGCGCGCTGGTCACGCTGGAGCGGCGCTTCGGGCTGCGCGCCGGCATGGGGCTCGCGCTGTCGCGCAGCCTGGCGACGGTGTCGGCGCGCTACGATTACTGCCTCGTCGACTGCCCGCCGACGCTGGGCGTGCTCGTGATCAATGCGCTGGTGTGCTGCGAGCAGCTGATCGCGCCCGTGCAGACCGAGTTCCTCGCCGAGCAGTCGCTCGACCGCCTGCTGCACACGCTGTCGATGATCGCGCGCTCGCGCGGCGCGCCGCTGCCGTATCTCGTCGTGCCGACGATGTTCGATCGCCGCACGCGCGCGGCGAACGAGACGCTGGCCGCGATCCGCGCGCGGCGCGATCTCGTGCAGTGGGACGAGGTGATCCCGGTCGACACGCAGTTCCGCGAAGCGAGCCGCCTCGGTGAGCCGTTGACGCTGCGCCAGCCCTATGCCCGCGGCAGCATCGCCTATCAGCACCTGCTGGCGGCGCTGCGCGGCGATGAAACCCCGGCGCTGAGGGCCGTCGGATGAGCGCACGCGAGCTGCTTGCCGCCTATCTCGACGAGCACCTGCACGAGGACGGCGGCGCCGCGCACGCGCTGGTCGAGGTGCTGGCCTTCCGCGTCGGTCCGTTCCGCTTCCTGTGCCGCGCCGACGCGCTGACCGATCTGGCGGCGGACGGCGCCGTCACGATCGAGGCCGACGAGCTCGTCCCGGCCTCGTACCGCGGCCATCTGCGGCCGGGCCGTTTCCTCGGCCGCGACGTCCTGCGCCTGAAAGGTGGGCGGCTCGAGATCTGCGGCCTGCGGCTGGAGACGACGCTGCGCCTGTCCTCGGCGGCGATGGCGCCGCGCGGCCCGCGCGCCGAAGCGCCGTGGATCGGCGCAACGACCCGCGAACCGCCCGCTTTCGTGCTGGATCCGGACGCGGCGCGGTTGCACTTCGTGCGCCGGGGCCGGCCGCCGGCTTGAGCGGCATCGGCGCGCGGCTGGCACGAAGCCTGCAGTTTCTCCGTAGAGA
>JBFWSI010000580.1:0-3184 GCA_050248455.1 Gammaproteobacteria bacterium
CACGCCGCCGGCGGCCGCGAGCACCGGCACGGCGAGCTGGGCAGTCGCGGCCAGGAGGATCGAAAGCCGCGGCAGGACGCGATACCAGAGCGCATAGCCGAGACCGGACGCCACTGCGCCGGACAGGATCGCGAGCAAGGCACCGTCGGCTTCGATCGTCTGCGGCGACTGCGGGAACGCAAGCGCGAGCAGCGCCGGGGGACTGGCCCACAGGAAATTCCACGTCGTGCTGCGCAGGGGATCCTCGCCGCGTGTGCCGATCAGCGTGTAGACGGCCCAGGCTGCGCCGGCGACCGCCATTTCGACGGCAGGCCGCCACGGCGGTGCGCTGAAGCCCGGGAACAGCAGGCTCGCGAGCCCGAGCGCGGCGAGCGCGAAGCCGCACCAGGCGAGGCGCGCGGGACGTTCGCCGCGCCACAGTGCGATCACGATCATCGTCGCCTGCACGGAGGCGAACAGCAGCAGCGCGCCGGTGGCCGTATCGAGGGCGACGTACGCGATCGAGAAGAACATCGCATAGACGAAGAGGCACAGGGCGGCCGGCGCATTCACCAGCGGCCGTCCGAGACCACCGCGCAGGCCGCAGAGCAGCGCCAGCATCATCGCGCCGCTGACCAGGCGCACGGCGGTGAACGGCAGCGGATCGGCACTCGCGCCGCCCAGCGCCATGCGGCAGAGCAGGGAGTTCGCGGCGAACGCCGTCAGCACGAGCCCGAGCAGGCCAGCCATGGTGTACTGCGTGCGTCGGACGGCGCTACTTCATCTGCTTCCAGGGCGGCAGTGCGCGGTGAGCAATGTGTGCAGGCGGCAGGCGCGATCGTCCGTTCCCGAAATAATGCTCGCGCAGGCTTGAGCCCGCCTCGAGCGCATGCAGGCGGCCGCGCCGCCGCAGTTCCGGCATCACCAGTTGCGCGAAATCGCGGAACCCGTCCGGCTGCACGATGGGCGCCAGGTTGAAACCGTCGATGCCGGTGTCGTCGATCCAGCGTTCGAGCTCGTCCGCCACCGTGCGCGGACTGCCGACGATCTTGGGCATCACGGAGGCGAGCGAAATCCATTCGCCCATGTCGGCGACGGTCCACCGGCGCTCGGGATCGACGTCCCGGAAGTAGCTCAACAGGCCCTGGATCGCATTGGAATCGTAGGTGTCGAGCGGCTTGCCCGGATCGAGGGTCGAGAGATCCATGCCCGCCCAGCCGCTGAACAAGGCCAGGCTGCCCTCGGGGCTCGCGTAGCGACGGCAGGTCTCGAGCTTCAGCTGCGCTTCCTCGTCCGTCGGTGCGACGACCACCGACACGCCCTGGCAGATCTTCACGTCGTCCGGCGCGCGGCCCGCCTTCGCCGCGGCTGCCCGGATCTTCGCGACACCTTTCGCGCAGGCCGCGAGGTTCGCATACACGCAGAAGATCGCCTCCGCATGGGTCGCGGCAAACTCGGTGCCGCGGCCCGACTGGCCGGCCTGGAAGAGCAGCGGCGTACGCTGCCTGGACGGCTCGCACATGTGCGGGCCCGGCACCTGGAACCACTTCCCGGCATGGTCGATCTGGTGCACCCGTCCCGGGTCGGCGAAGGTGTCGCGCGCGGAATCGCGCACGACGGCGTCTTCTTCCCACGAGTGCTCCCACAGCTTGTACACGACCTGCATGTACTCGTCGGCACGGTCGTAGCGCTCGTCGTGGGTGAGATTCTCGCGGATCCCGAAATTCTCGTTCGCATCGGCGAGATAGGACGTCACGACGTTCCAGCCGATGCGCCCGCGCGTGAGATGATCGAGAGTCGAGAACAGCTTCGCGGTCTGGTACGGCGGGAAATAGGTGGTGCTGTAGGTGAGGCCGAAGCCCAGCGTGCGCGTCGCCTGCGCCATCGCAGGCACGATCACGGTGGGCTCGTTGCTCGGGAACTGCACTGCATGGCGAACCGCGGTGTCCCGCGAGCCGCGGTACACGTTGTAGGTGCCGTGCACGTCGGCGAGGAACAGGCAGGAGAAGCCGCCCGTGTCGAGCAGGCGCGCGAGCTCCACCCAGTAGTCGATGTCGCGATACCCGGCCGACGAGCCGTCCAGCGGGTGCTTCCACTGTCCCTCGGAGTGATGGTTGATGCAGCACTGCGTGAACGCGTTGACGTGAATCCGCTTCATGGTGGCGCTCCTCAATACCAGCCGACCGGCGGCGGCGTGCCTTCGAGCATCCATGTCCCGATCAGATGGCGTTTCCAGTCGACCGGATCGTGCAGCGTGAAAGTCCGCGCATTGCGCCAGTAACGGTCGAAGTCGTTGCTGCGCTTGCCGGCGGCCCGCGCACCCATGACCTGGAAGATGCGGCTCGTCACTTCGAGCGAGGCCTCGGTCGCCAGCACTTTCGCGCGATACACGGCGATGGCGGCCTCGGGTCGATACGCAGGCTCGTCATGGGCCTGTTCGAGCGCACGCGCAGCGACCTGGATCAACTGGCGGGCCGCTTCGACGCGCACGCTCATGTCGGCGATGTGGCCGCGGATGTAGGGATCCTGCGTCGCCCGCTCGAAACCGGCATCGGCCCAGGGGCGCGTATGCGTGCGGACGTGGTTCACCGCGGTGTCGAGCGCGCCGCGGGCCAGGCCGACGAACAGCGCCGCCCAGCCGAGCTGGAAGTAAGGACCGAAGAGCAGCAGCTTGTAGTAGTCGCCGGGCTCACCGAGCACGTCGGCATCGGGCACGAAGCAGTCCTTGAATACGGTCGTGCCGCTGGCGGTTCCGCGTTGGCCCATCGCATCCCAGTCGTCGGCAATGGAGACGCCGAGGTTGTCGCGCCGGACGAGCGGGATGATCATGCCTTCGGGCAGCGACTTGCCTTCGACCACCGCGGCGAGCTGGAACCAGGTGGCGCCGCCGGAACCCGTCGAGAAGATTTTCGTGCCGTCGACGAGATACCCGCCATCCACCCGCCTCGCCGTCGTGCGGATGTCGTAGACGTTCTTGCCCGTCTCGCCGCCCCAGATCACGTGCATGGCGCCGTCGGCGACGGTCTCGTGGGAAAAGCGGCGCTGCTGTTCCGGCGATCCCAGGTAGTAGAGGATGCCGATGCAACCGTTGTGGTTGTGGAAGACCTGCGCGGTCGAACTGCAGCCGCGCGCGATCTCTTCCACGGCCATGACCGCCGTCAGGATGTTGCCGTGCAGTCCGCAACCCAGTCCGCCGAAGTCCTTG
>JBFWSI010000581.1:0-3182 GCA_050248455.1 Gammaproteobacteria bacterium
GGCGGCCAGCGCGTCGAGCGCCGTCCGCGCGACGAAGTCCGGCGCGTCCTTCGGTCCCGGGTAGCCGTTCGCCATGTCGGTGTCGATCGTCGCCGGGATCGCGGCGAGCACGCGCGTGCCCTGCGCCGCGAGCTCGGCCGCGAGACAGCGCGTCAGCGCCAGCGCCGCGAACTTCGCCGCGCAGTAGGAGCCGACGACGGGGGTCGCCGCGATCGCGAGTATCGACAGCACGTTGACGATGCCGCCGCCGCCGTTCTTCGCGAGCACGGGCGCGAAGGCCTGGCAGACGTTCAGCACGCCGTAGTAGTTGACGTCCATCTCGTGACGGATGCCGGCCTGGTCGGGCTTGGTCACGAAGCCGCCGTAGTTCGCCAGCACGCCGGCGTTGTTGACGACGATATCGACGTCGCCGCAGTCACGCGCGGCGGCTGCACAGTCCTCGACGCGCGTGACGTCGAGGCGCACGGCCCGGACGCGGGCCGCGTCCAGCGCGAGCGTGGCGGCGAGCGTCGCCGGATCGCGGGCCGCGGCATAGACGCGCGCCGCGCCGAGCGCGAGGGCTTGTTGCACGAACGCGCGGCCGAGGCCGCGATTCGCACCGGTGATGAACAGACGGGCACCTTCGATCACGCAGAATCTCCTGGCTGGGGAGGCGTGATTCTGGCGCAGTCGTCGGCGCGGGGGAACCCGACGGGGTGATCCCGGAGTCCGGGAGCCGTGTACGGCAAACGCCTCAGAATTCGTCCCAGACGTCCTCGTCGCCGCCCACGGCTTTCGCCAGCTTCGGCGCTGCCGGCGCACGGGCCGGCTGGGTCCACGGGCGATCGGTGCCGCGGCGTTCGACGCATGGCGCGACTGCGGCCGCGTCACCGGCGCCGCCGACCTTGAAGAAGCCGATGAGGCCGTTCAGGCTCCGCGACTCCTCGTCCATCGCCTCGCTGGCCGCGGCCGATTCCTCGACGAGGGCCGCATTCTGCTGGGTCACCTGTTCCATCTGCATGATGGCCTTGTTGACCTGCTCGATGCCGGTCGACTGCTCGGCGGAGGCCGCGGCGATTTCGCCGACGATGTCGCTGACTTTCTTCACCGAGTGGACGATCGCGGCGAGCGTCGATCCGGACTCGTTGACGAGCCGTGCGCCGTCCTCGACCTTGGTCACGCTGTCCTTGATCAGCGCCTTGATTTCCTTCGCCGCCACCGCGCTGCGCTGGGCGAGGTTGCGCACCTCGCTCGCGACCACCGCGAAGCCCCGGCCGTGCTCGCCGGCGCGCGCGGCCTCGACCGCGGCGTTCAGGGCGAGCAGATTGGTCTGGAAGGCGATCTCGTCGATCACGCCGATGATGTCGGCGATCTTCTTGCTCGACTCGTTGATCTGCGCCATCGCCGACACCGCGCCGGCGACCACGTTGCCGCCTTTCTCGGCTTCCTCGCGGGCGCTCGCGGCCAGCTGGTTGGCCTGCCGGGCGTTGTCGGCATTCTGCTTGACCGTGCCCGTCAACTCTTCCATCGAGGCCGCGGTCTCTTCGAGCGAAGACGCCTGCTCCTCGGTGCGCGCCGAGAGATCCTGGTTGCCCTTCGCGATCTCGCCGGCCGAGCTGCCGATCGACACGGCGGAGTTGCGAATCTTGTGCACCATGTCGCGCAGGTTCGCGAGGCTGCTGTTGACGGCATCGCCGAGCACCGCGAATTCGCCGCTGAAGTCGCGCGAGACCTCCTGGTCGAGACGACCGCGCGCGAGCTCGCTGACGACGCCCTTGACCTCGGTGATCGGGCCGACGATCGCATCCAGCGTGGCGTTCATGCCCTCGACGATGCGGCGGAAGTCGCCCCAGTGACGCGCCGGATCCGCGCGGTGATCGAGCTGGCCGGCGATCGCGGCGGCCGCGAGCTGCGAAGTGTCTTCCTGCAGCGTGCGCAGCACGCCGCTGCAGGTGTCGAGGTGATGCTTGATCGCGGCGAAGTCGCCCTTGAGCTCCTGCGCGATCGGTCCCGGAATGCGGCCCTCGGCGATTTCCTTCAGCGTCTGCGCCGTGAGGTCCATCGGTTCGACGACGGCGTCCAGCATGCGGTTGATGCCCGTCGCGAGCTGCGGCAGGAAGCCCTCGCCGAGGGTCGCGACGTCGAGACGCGTGTCGAGCCGGCCGTTGCTCGCGGCCTCGACCAAGTCCGCGATCTGGCGCTCCGCGCGACGCTGATCGCTCAGATCGGTCCACTCGAGCACGGTGCCCAGGCGCTCGCCGGCGTCGTTCACCACGGGTGTCGCGACGATCCTGAGGGTGCGTGCACCGAAGCTCGTCTCGGCCGTGTGCGGGGCGGACAAGGCAACCAGCGTCTTGCGCTGCTGCTGCGGATCGCCGTGGAACAGATCGATGCTGGCGCCGAGCACCCGCTCGGCGGCGAACTTCGGCAGCGCTGCGCGCATATCGCCTTCGATGTGCGCGAACAGCTGCTGCAGGCTCTTGTTGGTATAGATGATCGCGAAATCCTTGTCCGCGATCATCACGTTCGCGCTCGACACGTCGAGCGCCTGGGTGATGCGCAGCGCCTCGTTCTTCTCGCGCAGGATGCGGCCGAAGAGCTCGGTCTGCATGGTCTCCAGCGCCTGCATCAGCTCCGCGATCTCGTCGCGGCCGTCGACGCGGATCGCGTTGCCGAAATTGCCCTGCGCGATCTGCTCCGCGACCGCGACACCGGCCTTCACGCGGCGTGCCATCGAGCGGCCGAACAGCCAGGCCATCGTGCCGACCAGCGCGGCCGACAACAGCGCGACGACGAGGGTCTTGCGCGTCAGATGCGCGACCCCGTTCAGCGCCTCCGCCGCATCGACCTTGGCGACGAGGCCCCAGTCGAGGCCGGCGATCGCCAGCGGCGCCCACGCGCCGATGACCTCGTCACCGCGGTAGTCGGTATAGAAGCCGGCGCCGCTCCGGCCGGCCGCCAGCTCGCGGCTTGCCAGCGAGTCGACCTTCGTCTCCAGCAAGCGCGCCTCCGCGTGCAGGCGGGACTGCGAACGCATCCGCAGATCCTTGCCGACCAGAAAGGTCTCGCCGCTCCTGCTCATGCCTTCATTGCTCTGCATCACCGCGTCGATGCGGCCGGCCGGCATCTGCAGCGCGACCACGCCGAGCTTGCGGCCGTCGCGGTAGACGGGCGCCGCGATGAAGGCCGCCGGCGCTTCGTAC
>JBFWSI010000582.1:0-3166 GCA_050248455.1 Gammaproteobacteria bacterium
CCGCCTCGAGCACGGGCCGCGCGTCGCCAGGCTTGCCCGCGGCGAGCAGCTCCTTCGCCGTCGCGAGGCCGCTGCCCGAGATCGGCGCCGCATCGGCGCCTGCCGGCGGCGGCGGCGGCGCACTGCCGCCGCGCGGCACGTGCATGGGCGGCGGCGCTGGCGGCAGCGAGCCGGCATCGGCGATGCGAATGCCGTGCTTGCGCGCGAGCTGCATCGCGTTCATTTCGTCCTGCGAATACTCGCTGGGCGTCGTGCCGACGGCGTAAGCGGGATCGGAGCTGGCAGGCGACGACGACGGCGCCGACGGAATTGCAGGCGCAGCCGCTGCCGGCGGCTCGTCGCGCGCCCTGACGGCCAGCGGAGGCGCGGCCGCCGCGCGCGGCTTCGCATTCACTTCTTCCGGCGGCGGCACGAGGCCGGCGGCGCGGTAGAACTCGGCGACGTTCTTCTGCGCCATCCTGTGGCCCTGCTTCGCGGCCTCGCGGTAGTAGGTGAAGGCCCAGTCGTCGTCCTGGGGCACGCCTTCGCCGAGCAGGTACATGTTGCCGAGGTTGTACTGCGCATCCGCGTTGCCGCGCGCAGCGGCCTGCTCGTAGAGCATTGCCGCGCGCGTCGCATCGCGCGGCACGCCGCGGCCTTCCTGGTAGAGCGTGGCCAGTCTGGTGATCGCGACGGCGTCGCCCCGGCCGGCGAGTTCGTCGAGCTGCGGTACCGCCGCGGCGTAATCCCCGCGCTCCAACGCGGCCAGTGCACCGGCCAGATCGGCCGCGAACAGCGGGGCGGCATCGAACAAGGCGAACAGCGCGAGCGCGCCGAGCAGCGGCCGGATACGCGCCCGGCGGCGGGAAAGGGGGCGGCTCGACAGCGTGTTCACGGGCTCGGGACGAGGTCCGGCGTAGACGAGATGCGACGCAGTATATTGGGGCCGTGGTGGATTAGTCATCAACATGATGCGGTACTGTTCCCATTTCGCGACGGTTCGAACCGTGTTTGCGCAAACTGCGACCAGGGCTGACGCAAAAGCGTAACGCGCGCAGGGCAGGCTGCCCGTCGGCCCGGAGACCGACGGAGTACCTGCAAATGACGGACAGCCGAATCGACCCGGACGCGGCACGGCGACGCCTCGCCGCGCTGTGCGAAATCGAATGGCTCGAAGAGATCCGAACGGCGCATCGCGGCCTGTTCGACCGCGACGACGTACTGGCCGTGCTCGAGGTGGCGCTCGACGAGGCGCTGCGACGACGACGGGGCGGCCTCGCGGCCCTCGTCGCCGGGTAAAAGCTCGAGCGGTCGCCGCTCAGACCACGGCGACGCGACGCGGAAGCTGTTGCTGCGGGCGGATGCCGAGCAGGACGATGTTCTTGCCGGCCACACTGATCTGCTTCTGGTCTTCCATTTCCTTCAGCACCTTGCCGACCATCTCGCGCGAGCAGCCGACGAGCCTTGCGAGCTCCTGACGCGTCACGCGGACCTGCATGCCGTCCGGATGCGTCATCGCGTCGGGCTGCTCGCACAGATCGAGCAGGGTGCGGGCGACGCGCCCGTAGACGTCCATGAAGGCGAGATCACCGAGCTTGCGATTGGTCGCGCGCAGGCGACGGGCGATCTGCGCCGTCATGCAGACGAGCAGACGCGGATACAGATCGCCGAGCTGCTTCAGACGTACGTAGCTGATTTGCGCTATTTCGCATTCGCTCTTCGCGCGCACCAGCGCGGAGCGGCTCTCGTCTTCGCTGAACAGGCCGATTTCACCGAAGAATTCGCCCGGATTGAGATAGGCGAGCACGATCTCGTGCCCCTTGTCGTCCTCGAGCAGCACCGTGACCGAACCTGCGACGATGTAGAACAATTCGCCCGCGCGATCGCCCTGACGAATGATTGCGGACTTCGCCGGATAGCGGCGGCGATGGCACTGCGCGAGAAAGGACTGGATGCAGTCGCTTGCGTCGAGGAGGTCGAAGGCCATAACTGTCGCCCGGCCGCAGCCGGCCTTTCCTTGTTAGTCGCTTCCTATATAGCCCCTGCGTACGTCGCGCGATAGCGGTACTTGCGGGAGCCTTACCGCAACGTGAGGAAGTTCACGATTTCGCGCCTTGAAATCGGCCTCAGTGCGGAATTTTCTCAGCGTCCACCGTGGCCGCGCGCTTGAGCGGCTGCAGGCGTATCCACTGCTTCGAGTCGGGCGCATATCGAAAATGTCGTTTCTCGCGGGCGGACGCGCCGTCGATCTTCACGTCGAAAGATCGAATCAGCATGCCGGCATTGAGCGACAGGGCATCGCCGCCCGCATAGCCGGTAGCCAGCGCCGGATCGAGCGCGGGCAGCGGCCACGGCTCGAGCAGACGACCGTTCCATTCGAAGCGCACGAGCCGCGGCGCCTGCCGGCCGGCGTCCTGTACCACACCGACGATGATCTCGAACTGCCGATCGCCGTCGAGATCGACCTGCCAGCAACCGGCAGCGCCCTCCTCGGCCGGTACCGCGAGACGCGTCAGCACCAGCGGCCCGTCGGCGACGCTGATCTCGACGCCGAGGCCGCCCTCGGCGCCGGCATCCGCGGCGCTGACCGCGAGCCCGCCCGCCTCGAAGCGACACAGTTCACGGGCAGCGGCCGGTATCGCGCACAGGGCCAATGCCAGGGGCAGCCAGCCGGATGGCGCGCGCCGGCAGCCGGGGCGATGGGCATGTCCGCCTTGAATTCGTGGATTTGAGGCCATATGATTTGGCACTACTCGCCGGAGAGTGCTAATAACACTCTCGTTTTTCAATAAATTCATCAAATTATCTATCTTCAAGGAGAAGAGAGACCATGAAGATTCGTCCTTTGCATGACCGCGTGATCGTCAAGCGCCTGGAAGAAGAGAAAACCTCCCCGGGCGGCATCGTGATCCCCGACTCGGCCGCAGAGAAGCCCATCCGTGGTGAAGTCGTCGCCGTCGGCAATGGCAAGGTTCTCGACAATGGCCAGGTCCGCATGCTGGACCTCAAGGTGGGCGAGAAGGTGCTGTTCGGCAAGTACTCCGGTACGGAGGTGAAGGTCGACGGCGTCGAATACCTCGTGATGCGCGAGGACGACATCATGGCGGTGCTGGCCTGAGCCCGCGCCCTCTAGAACATCGCCCAACGACAATCGTTCAGGAGCATACGAACCATGGCTGCCAAAGAA
>JBFWSI010000583.1:0-3163 GCA_050248455.1 Gammaproteobacteria bacterium
GAGCCCCTTCCGGTCCGTGACTTCCCGAACACCGATGCCGACAGCCTCGCGGTGTTCTGGCAGGACGAAATCAGCCTCGGCGGGCCCTTCGCGCTGATCCCCGGCCTGCGCGCCGAGTGGTATCGCCTGCGCGCGAAACCCGACGCGATCTTCACCGAGGATTTCCCGGACGCGAACCCGGTCGACATCGACGAACAGCAGCTCACGCCGCGCCTCGCGCTGCGCTGGTCGCCGGGCGGCGGCCACAGCCTGTTCGTGCAGTACGCGCGCGGCTTTCGCGCGCCTCCCTTCGGCGACGTCAACATCGGCCTGATCCTGCCGGTCTACAACTACGAAGTGCGCGCCAATCCCGATCTGCGCCCGGAACGCAGCCAGGGACTGGAGCTCGGCTGGCGCCATGTCGGCGACGCGCTGCGCGCCAGTGTGTCGCTCTACGAAAACCGCTACCGCGACCTGATCGAATCGCGCGCCAACCTCGGCGTCGAGGCCGGCACCGGGCTGCTGGTATTCCAGTCGATCAACCGCGACCGCGCCCGCATCCGCGGCGTCGAAGCCGATCTGCTCTGGCAGCTGCCCGCGCGCGCGGACGGCACCGGCCACTGGCAGCTGCGCGGTGCACTGGCCTGGTCCGAGGGCGACGACCTGCGCCGCGCGCAGCCGCTCAACAGCATCGATCCGGCGCGCCTCGCGGTCGGCCTGCGCTACGAGGCGGGCTCGGGCCTGTGGGGCGCGGAGACCGCGATGGTCGGCACGCAGAAGAAGTCCCGCATCGACCAGGAGAACGGCCCGTTCTTCGCACCGCCCGGCTACGTCCGCTTCGATCTCTATGCGTGGGCCGAGCCCTGGCACGGCGTGCGCGTCAACGCCGGCGTCGTCAATCTCGGCGACCGTCGCTACTGGGACTGGTCCAGCGTGCGCGGCGTCGGCGCACAGGATGCCAATATCGGCTTCTACTCGCGCCCCGGCCGCAGCCTGGCGGTCAATCTCGCGTTCGAGTGGTGAGCGTGCACGGCACGGAGCGCCGGCTTGCGGCCGGCGCCCCGCCCCCCCACCAGCTCAGCGACGTCCCTGACGCCGGCTCATGAAGATGTCACCGTTGCGGCCGAAGTAGAGCCGCTTGCCGTCGTGGGACAGCGTCGCGCGCTGCTCTACCTGGTCGAGCGCCTGGCCAGCTCGTCGGCAAGCGTGAGCTGATGGAGGCGCTCTGGCTGAACGTCGTGGTCGAGGACGGGAACCTCACGCAGGCGATCCACACGCTGCGGCGCGTACTCGGCGAACGCGCCGGCGAACACCGCTACATCGTCACCGTGCCAGGCCGCGGCTATCGTTTCGTCGCCAGGGTCGAGCCGGCCGACCGATCCGCCGTGGCACACTGCGTCCCGACGACTCCCGCCGCACCGCCCGCCCTGCCTGCGCGGGCATCGACGCGCCGGCAACCGGCCGCACGGGTGCGGGCGGCGCTGTTCGCACTCGGTGCTCTCGGCGCCCTCGTCGCGCTCGCCGCGTTCTTCGCATTGCCGTCCTGGCGCGCAAAGAACGATGCCGTCGTGCCGGCACCAGTCGCCGCACAGACGACTTCGCTGGCCGTGCTGCCTTTCGCCGACCTGAGCCCGCACGCTGACCAGGCCTATTTCGCCGACGGCCTGGCCGAGGAAATCCTGAACCTGCTGGTTCGCATCCCGGACCTGCGCGTCATCGCGCGCACGTCCTCGTTCTCGTTTCGCGGTGCGCAGGCCGACATCCAGCACGTGCGCGAACGGCTGGGCGTGACCCACGTGCTGGAAGGCAGCGTACGCAAGGCCGGCGGCCCACGAGCAATATCTGCAGGGCCACTACTTCCTGAATCGCCGACAAGCATCCGACATCGAGCGTGCGCGGCAGTCGTTCGAAGAGGCCGCACGGCTCGATGCGGGCTACTCACCCGCGTGGTCCGGGCTCGCGGCGACCTGGTACATCGAGGCGAGTGCCAGGCTGCTCGCACCTGACGAGGCTCAACGCTGGCACGAGGCCGCCCTGCGCGCACTCGAGTCCGGCTCCGATCTCGCCGAGGCGCACGCGCGCGTGGCGCAGTACCTGCTCTGGGCTGGACAGATCGCTCAGGCGCGCCACCATTTCCACGAGGCGATCAGGCTGCAGCCGTCCGATCCGCTGGTGCGTGCGATGCAGATGTCCGAGGCATCGGTCGACGGGCGGGTGGCGGATGCCGTCGAGCTCGCGATGCAGATCACCGCGAACGCCCCCATCTCGGCAGTGAACCACTCGAACCTCGGCGCCCTGCTGCTCGGGGCCGGCCGCCACCACGAAGCCGCAGCGGAGCTGCGCAAGGCCGACGATCTGGGTCTCGCCTCCGCCGACAACAGGAATTTCCTCTGCAAGGCACTGCTGCTGGACGGGCGCCGCGACGAGGCGCTCGCCGCAGTCGAGGACCTGCAGCCGGGGCCGCGGGTCGCCCAGTGCATCGCGCTCGTCCACGAGGCTCGCGGCGAACAGGCGCAGGCCGAAACCATCCTCGTGCACCTCATCGCAAGCGTCGAGGCCCGGCCAGATGACTGGGTGTTGCACATCGCGATCGCCGAACTGCAGGCCGGCATTGAACGCATCGACGCGGCGTTCGGCTCGCTGCAGTCGGCGGCCGACAGCGCCGCGGTCGGCGGCTCGGCGGCGCGCCGAGCGAGCTGGGAGCGCCAGGCTGTGCGGTGAGCCGCGGCGAGTCAGCGCATGCCGCAATGGGGATCAGAACGGCCCGTTGTGCTTCCGTTCAGCTTTCCCATGCTTGAATCCCGTCACGATCCACCAACGCCACGAACCCGAGAGGGCGCTGATCATGCCGTCCAGGACCTTTCACGTCGCCATCCTGCTGTCCTGCGCTGCCTTCCTCTGCCTGCCGGCCGGCGCGCAGCAGGACGAGGGCCATGGCTCGCGCCTGAAACGGCTCGAACAGATCCGCGAATCCCAGCGTGAGAACCGCGAAGCCAAAGTCAGTGAGGAGTCCCTCGGGGCGCTGACGGCCAATCTCCACGAGGACGCCTTCGGCCGGCGCGACATGCTGGTCTATGTACCCTCCCGCCTGCCGCCAACGGGCGAGCGTTCGCTGCTGGTCGCGCTGCACGGCGGCGGCGGCAACGCGCAGTTCATGCTCGATCACCTGAAGATCGACGGTGTG
>JBFWSI010000584.1:0-3160 GCA_050248455.1 Gammaproteobacteria bacterium
CGATCGCGTCCTGCAGCTGTTGCCGGGCCTGCGCGAGCTCCTCTTCCCGGCGGTGACGTTCGTTGGTGTCGGACAGCGAGCCGATCAGGCGATACGGCTTGCCCTGCGCGTCGCGCACGATCGCGGCGCGGCCGTGGTACCAGCCCCAGCGGCCGTCCTTGCGCTTCAGGCGCATCTCGCGCGACACGAACTCGGCCTCGCCCGGCGCGCTGCGGGCGAGCGCATCGAGGCGCGCCTGCGCCTCGTCCGGGTGCATGTGGGCGGCGGTGAACGCGGACCATACGGTCGGCAGCTCGCCGTCCGCATGGCCCAGCAGCTCATGGAAGCGCGGCGCGAACCAGACGCTATCGGCCGCCAGGTCGACGTCGTAGATGCCGTCCATCGAGCCGCGTACCGCGGCTTCGAGGAACTCGGTGCGTTCGCGCAACTCCTGCTCGACGCGCTTCAGGTGTGTGATCTCGGTGCGCAGGCTGACGACGCCGCCTTCGCCCGTCGCATAGTCCCCGATCTGGTACCAGTGCTCGCCGAGCTGGAGCTCCCAGCGGCCGAGCTTCGCGCGATGCTTCGCGATCCGCTCCGCGATCGCCTCTTCGATCGGCCGCCCGTTGCGATACTCCGGGTGCCGGCGCATCAGATCGCGCGCCAGCTCGGCGATGTTGGTGCCCGGCCGCACCAGCTCCTCCGGGAACTCGTACATCTCGCGATAGCGCCGGTTGCACAGCACGAGCCTGTCCTCACGGTCGGAGATCATGAGCCCCGAGTCGATGGCCTCGATCGCGTCGCTGAGCTGCTGGCGCGCGATGGTCAGCTCCTGTTCGCGCAGCCGCCGCTCGTGCACGTCGGAGATCGAGCCGGCGATGCGCAGCGGACTGCCGTCCGCACGCCGTGCCATCGCGGCACGGTTGTGGAACCAGCGGTACTCGCCGTTGCGACAGCGCAGGCGCAGCTCGAGGGACAGGATGTCGCCCTCTTCCGGATGCGCGATCATGCGTCCCATCGCCGTGCGGATGCGCTTGCGATCCTCGGGGTGGTAGATCTCCCGCATGAATGCATCCAGCCCGGTCGGGATCTCCCCCGGTTCGTAGCCGAGGAGATCGTAGACGCGCGGCGACAGGTAGAGATCGTCGCCCTGCTCCATGTCCCAGCTCCACAGCCCGTCGCTGCTGCCGCGCACGACGAGCTCGAGGTAGTCGGTGCGCGCCTTCAACGCCTGCTGCAGCGACTTGAGATCGGTGATGTCCGTGCGCAGGCAGACGCGGCCGCCGTCGGCGGTCGGCGTGTCGCTGACGAGGAACCAGCGGCCGCCGAGCTCGAGCGCCCAGCTGCCCTTGTGCTCGCGGTGCATGCGCATGCGCTCGTCGACCGCGGCGGCGACGCTGCGCCCGGCGCGCGACGCGGGATGCTGCCCGTAGTAGAGCTCGAAGACATCGCGCAGCGGCATGCCGACGTAGGCGCGATCGCGCGGCAGGTCGTACATGTCGAGATAGCGTGTATTGATCAGCACGATGCGATCGTCGGCATCCAGGCGCACCAGACCCGCGTCCAGGCTCTCGATCGCCTCGCTCGTCAGCTGGCGTGCACGCGCGAGCTCCTGCTCGCGGGCGCGCGCCTCGTGCACATCGGACATCGAGCCGACCATGCGGCGTACGCCGCCGTCCGGATCGCGCACCGCGACGCCCCGGATCCGGAACCAGCGCAGCGCGCCGCCACCGGTGCGCATCTGCAGATCGAAGTCGATGTAGTCGCGCCCGGCGCGCACGCGCGCGAGCTCCGCATCGAGGCGCTCGCGCTGCGCCGCCGGCAGCACCTGCTCGACGAACTCCGCGAGCGGGCATCGCATGCCGTCGTCGCGGCGGTTCAGCAGCTCGTGGCCGCGCGGCGACAGATAGAAACAGCCGTCGTGCGGTGTCCAGTCCCACAGGCCGTCCGCGGTGCCGCGCACCGCGAGCTCGAGCAGCTCGCTGCGTTCGCGCAGCTGCTCGGCCGCGCGTCGCGCGGCGTCGATGTTGGCGAACACGCCGGTCATGCGCGTCGCGCGTCCGGCGGCATCGCGCGCGGTGATGCGGCCC
The DNA here is from genome assembly GCA_050248455.1 of Gammaproteobacteria bacterium. Classification (GTDB taxonomy): domain Bacteria; phylum Pseudomonadota; class Gammaproteobacteria. The sequence goes on from JBFWSI010000584.1 coordinate 2,070, forward strand.
TGCGCTCGCGTCCAGCGCCAGCCGCCGTCGCGCCGGCGCAGCCGGAATTCGACGGGCGCGGACGCGGCTTCGCCGCGCAGGCGCGCAAGCATCCAGTCTTCGATGGCCGGCACATCGTCCGGGTGCGTCAGCGCCTCGAGATCGGCGCGCCGCGGGCCTATCTCGCCGTCCGCATAACCCAGACCACGCAGCCACCAGTCGCTGACGCGCAGCTCGTCGCTCGCCAGCGACCAGTCCGCGATCGACAGCTCGCCGGCGTCGAGGGCGAGGCGCAGCTGCGACTCGCTGGCGCGCAGCTCCTGTTCCTTCGCGATCAGGTCGTGGATGTCAGACTGCACGCTGACGACCAGACGCGGCGCGCCGGCTTCCGCGCGCGCGACGACCTGCGCGCGACCGCGCACCCAGCGCCAGCCGCCGTCGTGCGCCCGCATGCGGTAGTCGATGCGATCCGTCGGCGCATCGGAGCTGCGCAGGACTGCCGCGATCGCCGAGACCGCCTGGCGATCGTCGGGATGTATCGCCGCCAGCCAGTCCGTCATGCGCAGGCGGCCGTCCGCGGCGCGCTCGAGCTCGAAGCGCTCCAGCCAGTTGCCGCGCACTTCGATGGCATCGGCGTCGACGTCCCAGACGGTGACGGTGACGTCGCTGACCTCCATCGCGAGCTCGAGATACTGTTCGCGCTCGCGCAGGCGGTGCTCGCGATCGCCGCGTTCGAATTCCTGCGCGAGCCGCTGGGCCACCGTGCGCAACAGCGCGCGATCGACGTCCGAATCGGCCCGCGGCCGGGCGCCGAGCACCGACAGGACGCCGATCCACTGGCCGTGCCTGTCCGCGATCGCGACCCCGTGAAAGGACTCGACGGGACCCTCGCCGCGCGTCACGACGCCGGGATGCAGCGTCGCGACGTCGCGCTCGATGACGACGATCCGATCCGGCGCCTCGATGCAGGCACGGCAGGGCATCGCGTCCAGCGACACGCGCTGGCCGCGTTGCCAGGCGCCGTCGCCGGCGGTGCCGACGACGACGACGTCGCCGGCCGCCGAGGCGCGGCGCGCGACCAGTGCCCAGCGTCCCTCCAGCCCTTCGGCGAC
>JBFWSI010000585.1:0-3152 GCA_050248455.1 Gammaproteobacteria bacterium
ATAGCCGGAAATACGATTTCGTGAATCTCAGCATCGGTCCCTCGCTGACCGTCGAAGACGATGACGTTCACGCCTGGACCGCGGTGCTGGACGACCGGCTGGCGCGCGTCGACACGCTGGCGGCGGTCGCCGTCGGCAACAACGGCGAAGGCGACGAGGAGCTGAGGCTCAACCGCGTGCAGGTGCCCTCGGATTGCGTCAACGCCCTTGCCGTCGGGGCTGCCGACACGCCGGGAACCGGGTGGGCGCGGGCGCCCTACAGCTCGGTCGGCCCTGGCCGCAGCCCCGGCCTTGTCAAGCCGGACGTGGTGCAGTTCGGCGGCTCGCTTCAGCGCCCGTTCCTCGTCGTCGGAGGCGGGGCGAAGCCCACGCTGGAAGCTACCGGCGGCACGTCCTTTGCCACGCCGAGCACCTTGCGCCTCGGCGCGGGCATCAAGGCGCATTTTGGCGACAGCATCGGCCTGCTGGCCGTGCGCACGCTCCTGATCCATTCGACCGAGGAGTCAGAGCATCCGCACCGGGAAGTCGGCTGGGGTCGCGTGGCGCAGGACATCGAGGACATCGTGGTCTGCGACGACGACAGTGTGCGCGTCATCTATCAGGGCGACATCTCGCCGACGAAATACATCCGCGCGCCGATCCCGCTGCCGGACGGCGGCATCGCTGGCAACGCGGAAATCACGGTCACGCTCTGCTACAAGTGCCTCACCGATCCGCATCATCCCGGCAACTACACGCGCGCGGGCCTCGAAGTGACGTTCCGGCCGCACGACGGCAAGTTCAAGCGCGAGGACCAGATCCATCCCGATTCGCGCAGCTTCTTCTCCGCCGTCGATCACGGCGGCGAAGAGGAAGAGCTGCGGCGGGATGCCTGGAAATGGGAAAACTGCCTGCATGCGCGCCGGACTTTCCGCGGCACGAGCCTGCGCAATCCCTGCTTCGACATCCACTACAATGCGCGCCTGGAGGGGCGGAACTACACGCCGCCCGGCAAGCTTCCCTACGCGCTGGTGGTCTCGGTCAGGGCCAAGGGCATCGCCGACCTTTACGATCAGGTCGTCCGAAAATACGCCACGCAGCTGGAGCCGCTGCGCCCGGTCGTCGAGATACCCGTCCGCACCTGAGTCCTACCAGCTGGAGGCGCGGTGAAACCGGGTCATCGCGCCGCTGATCCGCAGGCGGTAGTTCAGCATGGCTTCGCTGATCCCGTAGATGCGCTGCGCCTCGTCGAGAAGGCGGCGGAACATCACGTGGGCGGCGCCCTCGTCCGTCAACAGCAGCACCCCGGCAAGGTGATTGGCCTCGGCTTCAATGGTGCCGTCGCGCGCCCGTTCGCCGGCCGGCGTCAGGGGCGGGACGCACTCATGCCCGAGGAAGCAGTGAGCCAGTTCATGGCAGATGTTGCTGCGCTGGCGATAGAGATTGTGGGCGTCATTGTGCACGATGGCGGTGCGGGCGCCGCAGGGGACCGTCACCGCCGAAAAGCACGAATCCGCCGCCCGGAGCAGCGGCGTGTCGGGCGCGAGATCGCTGAGCCTGATTAGCGCGATATCGTAGCGCGCGCATATCTCTTCGGGATCGATGGGCGCGACCGGCGACAGGCCCATCTGCGCCCTGATCCGCAGGGCGATGCGATTCGCTTCTGCCTTGAAACCGCGCCGGAATCCCACGTCAGTCGCCCCGCAGCTTTTCGTAGGTGCTGATGACAATATCCTCGATCAGCTTCGCGTTGGTGGGGGTGAGCTTCGGGTCCGCGCGCAGCAGCGCGGTGATCTTCGCGATCGGCTCAGCGTCGCGCTGGTCGGCGCCGCGAATGAACATCTCGGCCTTGAGGTTCGACCAGGCTAGCAGCGCCGCGAGGCCGTTCACGTCCGGCTTTGCCCCCTGGCCGATACGCGACAGCGTCGAGGCGTTCACGCCCGCTTCTTCGGCGACCTCTTTCCACGTCTTTTGCCGGCTGAGACGGGCGGCGTTGAGCGCCGCATAGAAGGCATCGCTGTCGAAACGGTCGGTCATGGTCGCTCCCATTGCAAAAATAAAATCGATTGCGATCTTGCAATCGATGCCCTTCCTTGATAATATCAAATTGATTGCTAGATCGCAATCACCCGTAACGTCCACACCGGCGGAATCCCGCCAGAAAGGCTTAATCCGATGAGTGCAGTGCAGCGCGAAGAGCGCCCGAAGACCGTGACGATCGTCGTCAACGGCCGTCCCCGCGAAGTTCCGAAGAACGATGACCTCACGTTCGAAGAGGTCATCGGCCTGGCCTTCCCGAACCCGCCCACGGGCGACGGCATCCAGTACACCGTGCAGTACACCCGCGGCCACGGCAACAAGCCGGCGGGCACGCTGGTCGAAGGGCAGTCGGTCAAGGCCAAGGAAGGGATGGAGTTCGATGTCACGTCGACCAATCGCTCTTAGCCCGGACCTGCTCCGGCTCCAGAATGAAGGCTACGACATCGAGATACGGGACGGCTTCCTGCTCGTCAGGGACGTCCCGTACGTCGACTCGACAGGAAGCCTCCAGCGCGGAATCCTGATCTCGCGCCTGGAGCTTTCCGGCGACGTCACGGTCAAGCCGAAGGATCACGTGGCGTACTGGACCGGCGCGCACCCCTGCCACAGCGACGGCCGCAAAATCACGTCGATCCAGAACGGCTCCGCCCCCCAGGATTTCGGGAACGGCGTGAAGGCCGATTTCACCTTCTCGGCCAAGGCGGATTACCGCGACTACCATCACAAGATGACGACCTACATCGCCCGCATCACGGGCGAAGCGACGAAGATCGACGTGGACGCGACCGCACGCACCTATCCGGCGGTCCCGGCGGACGGGGAGGCCAGCGTGTTCCAGTACGAGGACACGGCCACGAGCCGGGCCGGCATCGGCGCGGTCAACGCACGGATCGGGGGCCAGCGCCTCGGCATCGTCGGGCTGGGCGGCACCGGCGCCTACATCCTCGACCTCGTGACGAAGACGGCGGCCGCTGAAATCCGCATCATCGACGGCGACGTGTTCTCCCAGCACAACGCCTTCCGCGCACCGGGCGCGGCGTCCCTTGAGGAGCTGGCCGCGCGCCCGCGCAAGGTTTCCTATCTCGCCGCGCGCTACGGCCACATGCACAAGGGCATCGTCGCCCACGACGTCT
>JBFWSI010000586.1:0-3143 GCA_050248455.1 Gammaproteobacteria bacterium
GGAAACGCACCGGCCTTCGTGGACCTCGGATCGATAGCTCAATGCCAGCGAGGAGCGCGCCCATGGAGCACTCGACGCCTGCTGCAGATCGCTCAGCGCTGCCGAAGCCGCAGACACCCGGCTTCCTGCATCGACGCTACGCCCGCCTGCTCGCCAGCGCAGGCATCGAAGTCAACGGCAAGCGACCCTGGGATCTGCGCGTCAACGACGAGCGCATGTTCGCGCGCTGCCTGCGCGACGGCACGCTCGGCTTCGGCGACGCCTACGTCGACGGCTGGTGGGACGCACCGGCGCTCGACGAGCTCTTCACACGCCTGATCGCCGCGCGGCTCGACGAGCGCGCGCCGAACATTCCGCGTGCCTTCGCCGCGCTGCGCGCGGCCTTCACCAACCTGCAGACGCGCTATCGCGCGCGCGCCGTCGCCGAGACCCATTACGACCTCGGCAACGAGCTGTATCGCGCGATGCTCGGCGAGACGATGGTCTACACCTGTGCGTGGTGGGCGCAGGCGACCACGCTGGACGAAGCGCAGCACGCGAAGCTCGATCTCGTGTGCCGCAAGCTCGGCCTCGAGCGTGGGATGCGCGTCCTCGACATCGGCTGCGGCTGGGGCAGCTTCGCGCGCCACGCGGCCAGGCACTACGGCGCGCGCGTCGTCGGCGTGACGATCTCGCAGGAGCAGGCCACGCTGGGACGCGAGCTGTGCGCGGATCTCGACGTCGACATCCGGCTGCAGGACTATCGCGACGTCGACGGCCGCTTCGATCGCATCGTCTCGCTCGGCATGTTCGAGCACGTCGGACGCAAGAACTACCGCGTCTACATGGAAACGGCGCGCCGCCTGCTCGAGCCCGACGGGCTCTTCCTGCTGCACACGATCGGGCGCAGCGATCAGGGCGCGGGCATCGATCCCTGGGTCACGCGCTATATCTTCCCGAACAGCGAAATCCCGTCGCTGAAGCGCATGACGATGGCCCTCGACCGCCTGTTCGTGGTCGAGGATCTCCACAACTTCGGTGCCGACTACGCGCGCACGCTCGCGGCCTGGCGCGACAACTTCGTGCGCGCGTGGCCGGAGTTCGCGGCCCGGATGCCGGGAGACTTCTACCGGCGCTGGACCTACTACCTGAGCCTCTTCATGGGCGTGTTCCGCGCGCGCGGCCTGCAGCTGTGGCAGTTCGTGCTGTCGCCGCAGGGCGTGCCGGGCGGCTACCGGCGACCGGTCTGAACGCGGTCCGGCTGCCGCGGCCGGCTTTCCTCAGAGAAGTCCTGACCCAGTCCTCGTTCGGAGACGGCGAGCCCAGGACAAGCCCGGACTCGTCTCCGCGAATCAAGTGCTTGCGCACTCGATTCGCGATCAGGCCATCCATGGCCCGCGAAAGCTCCGCTCTTGCAGAGTTTCCCAAGTCCTCGCGCGCCTGCGCATAATCCTTCGCGGACGTCGCGGGGGCGGCGCACAGGGAGGACTCCATGCTCAATCGCGATTTCTTCTTTGTCTATGTGCGCCAGCACCTGTTCGACGGCCGGCTGAAGCTGGCGCAGGTCCATGGCCTCATCGGCATCCTCGACGAATGGGAAGCCCGCTACGCGAAGAAGGACGATCGCTGGCTGGCCTACATGCTCGCGACTGCGCATCACGAGACCGATCGCACGATGCAGCCGATCCGCGAATACGGCGGCCAGCGCTGGTACCGGCAGATGTATGACGTCAGCGGCGCGCGCCCGCAGCTCGCTGCGCGCAACGGCAACACCGCACCGGGTGACGGCCTGAAGTATTACGGCCGCGGCTTCGTGCAGCTCACGTGGAAGAACAATTACGCGCGCGCCGGCACTGCGCTCGGCGTCGATCTGGTCGGTCAGCCCGATCTCGCCCTCGATCCCGCCCTCGCGACGAGGATCATGTTCCTCGGCATGCAGCGCGGCTGGTTCACGGGCCGCAAGCTCGCCGACAGCTTCAATCCTCAGCGCGGCGACTGGGTCGGTGCGCGACGCATCATCAACGGCACCGACAAGGCAAACCTCATCGCGGGCTACGGACAGGCTTATTACGCGGCTTTGAGCTATACGACTTGAAGCATGCCGCTTCGTAGCCCGGGTTGCGCGCTGCGCGCTCCACCCGGGCTACGAAGCGATTTCGAAACGATTACTGATGACCGCCGGTACGCCCCTCTTCCACCGCTTCCTCCGGCGTCAGTGAATCGTCGTCCGAGGTCGTCGAGCCCTCGGTGGCGGTGCCCTTCGTGGTCTCGCTCGACACGCCCATGCCCTTGGTGCTCGGCGTCTGCGTCGTGTCCTGCGTGTCCTGCTCGCCGGCGACCGCGTTGCCGACGAAAACCATCGCCGCGAGTACCGCCGCGATGCCGATGCGCATTGCGTTGATCATGATTCGCCCTCCATAGCAAAGAGCTTCGCAGTATCGGTGACGCCGCGGCGTTCCCGCGTCGGGCAGCGCGCCCGATGCGCGTCGGTGCCAACACGCGGCTGCCGAGGAAATCGATGCACGGCGCGCGCGTGCGCGCCGACACGGCCGCAGCCTCACGTCCTATGCCGATACATTACCGCACGCTTCTTGTAGCCCGGATGAGCGCAAGCGAATCCGGGCCACGAAGGGAAAAGAGCGCCCGGCCGCGATGCCGGACGCGACGACGGATCAGCTGAAGCGGAAGCCTTCGTAACCCTTGGCCGCGATCTCGTCGCAGAGCTTGCGATAGGTGCCGAAGCCGCCGATGTAGGGCAGAAATACGCGCGGCTTGCCGGGAATGTTCGCGCCCATGTACCAGGAATCCGTCTGCGGAAAGAGCGTCGCATCGGCGAGCTCCTTGACGTGCGCGCCCCAGCTCGCCTCGGCCTCGATCGTCGGCTCGACCGTGGTCTTGCCCTGGCGACGCATGTAGTTCATGCAGTCGAAGATCCAGTCGACGTGCTGCTCGATCGAGGTCGGCATGTTGCCGAGCACCGACGGGCTGCCGGGCCCCGTGATCATGAACATGTTCGGGAAATCGCGCGTGCAGACGCCGAGGTAGGTCTCGGGGCCGGCCGACCATTTCGCCTCGAGCGCCTTGCCGCCACGGCCCCTGATGCCGACGCGGGTGAGCGGGCCGGTCAGCGCATCGAAGCCGGTGGCGAAGACGAGCGCGTCCAG
>JBFWSI010000587.1:0-3137 GCA_050248455.1 Gammaproteobacteria bacterium
ACAAGCCCGGCGGCCTGGTGCAGGCGCTGACCGCGAAGCTGAGTCACGAGCACCTGGGCGGTGACGGCGGCGCGGACCGCTACACGACGCCGCTCGCGACGCTGCACGCCTTCCAGGGCTGGGCCGTTCGTTTCCTCAATACGCCGGGCGACGGCATCGAAGACACCTACACGACGCTGATCGCGACGATCGCCGGCTTCAACCTGATGTTCGACTACCACTGGTTCGGCGCCGACCACGACGACTACGACTATGGCGAAGAGCTCGACCTGATGTTGACGAAATCCTTCGCGGTCCACTACACCGCGGGCATCAAGTACGCGAACTACGCCGCCGACGGCAATGCATTGAACCGCGCGCGCAACACGGCGGGCGGCCAGGCCGCCGATCTGGAGCGCGTGTGGGCGTGGATCGAATATCGGTATTGAGCACGGCGCGGGCGGCGCAACGGCGTCGCCCGGATCCCGCTGCGCTTCGTCCGGGCTACGAGAGCAGAGCGTTTCGCAGCCCGGGTGGAGCGCACAGCGCGCAACCCGGGATCTTCGGTGGCACCGAGGGCGGAAAGCTCCCGCGTTCCGCTACGCCGCACCCGGGCTACGCAGAAGGCGTCTGTAACCCACGCGAATCCGGGATCGGCGCCATTGGCGGCGATGCACGCGTTTCAAGACCCTCAGTGCCGCGTCGCTGTCTCCGGCCGTGACGCGAGCTGCACGCGCGTGACGACGGGACTCGCATGGTGGAGGACCATCTTCCATTCGCCACCGACGCGCCGGTAGATGTTGGTCGCGAGCACCGGGGCGAGCGCGGGCTCGGCACCGGGCGCAGAGAAATGCTCGTAGACCGTCGACACCACCGTGTCGGCGACTTCGAGGCGTGAAATCGGTTCGCAGCGCAGGCCCATGGGACGTGCGCCACCGAGAATGTCGGCCCAACTCGCGATCACCGAATCGTAGCCTGCGATCGGCACCCCGGCCGGATGGATGCAGAGGCAGTCCGGCGTCGCCGCCCATACCGCGCGCATGCGCATGACGTCGGTGGCGGCGAAAGCCGCGTAGAACTCGGCTTCGGCCGCGTCGGCGGAATGCATGGCTCAGTTCGCCGCCGTTTCGTCCGCGGCCTCGCTCGCCTCGCCTTCATTGCTCGCGGGGGCAGCGGCGTCGGCGGGGGCCGGCGCCGCGGCCTCGGCGCGCGGCGGATAGCCGGCCTCGTCGAGGCCGAGATCCAGGGCGGCGCGGCTGTAGCCGGCGAAGGCCCGCGTACCGATGGCGACGGTCGGAACGGTCAAGTTGCCGTTGCCGACCGCCTTCAGCGCCTGCTGGTTGTCGAGCTGGTCGGCGCCGACATCCTTCTCGGTGTAAGGGATGTTGCGTCTCTTCAATTGCTGCCTGACGAGATCGCAGGCGTCGCAGTCGGCGACCGAGTACAGCACGACCGGGTGGGACTTCGCGACTTCGGCAAGCTCTGCTGCCGCGTCGCGACGTGGACCGCCGCGCACCTCCTTCTCCCCCAGCCGGGCCGAGCCCGGCGGACAGCGGTCGGCGAAGTAGGTCGAACCGTCCTTGTCCTTGCAGGACACGACGGTCACGGCATGTACGGAACCGGCGCAAGCGAGCGCGAGTCCCGCGACGGCGGCGAACGACAACAGACCCTTGAGCTGGCCCATGGACAGGAAACTCCTCGCAGCGCATTGACGGGCGAGCCGAAGTATAGCGGCCCGATCCGCGAGCGGCGCGGGGTATCCACCGTCCGGTGCGCCGCATATACTGACGGGCTGCCGAGTCGAACGGACGGCGCGAAGCTGCGGCGCCGCGCACGCTGCCGTTCCGACGCGACGTGCCGGACCGGCACGCACCGGCGACGGGCGCGCAAACCCCGCGAAAGTGGCGAAATTGGTAGACGCGCTGGTTTTAGGTACCAGTGGGGCGACCCGTGAGAGTTCGAGTCTCTCCTTTCGCACCATCGCGACCCGCCCGGTTGCGCGTCGTCAAGGCAGACATTCCGCAGCAGCTTCAACATACACAGCCAAATCCCCATGCAGGTATCAATCGAAAATTCGGGCGTCCTCGAGCGACGCATGACGGTCGCAGTGGCCGAAGACCAGATCGCGAGCAAGATCCGGGAACGTCTGCAGCAGATCAGCCGCACGGCTCGCATCGACGGCTTCCGCCCCGGCAAGGCGCCGGCGAAGGTGATCGAGCGCCAGTTCGGCCCGCGCGTGCGCAACGAAGTGCTCGGCGAACTGCTGCGCAGCTCCTTCTCCGAAGCCCTGCAGTCGCAGCAGCTGCGTCCGGTGGCCGATCCGGTTTTCGATCCCGTCAGCGCCGACCCCGGCACGGGACTGTCCTACACCGCGACCTTCGAGGTTTATCCCGAGATCGCGCTGGCGCCGGTCGAGCAGCTCGCGATCAAGCGGCCCGTGTGCGCCATCGATGCGGCCGACGTCGACCGCATGCTCGAGGTGCTGCGCGGCCAGCACGCGACGTGGACGCCGGTCGATCGGCCGGCCGCCGACGGCGATCAGCTGACGCTGGACTTCAAGGGCCGTCTCGACGGCGCCGACTTCGAGCGCGGCAGTGCGACGGACTTCGAGCTGGTGCTCGGCGCCGGGCGCATGATCGAAGGCTTCGAAGCGGGCCTGCAGGGCGCGCAGGCGGGCGAAACCCGCACCCTGTCGCTGAAGTTCCCGGACGACTACGGCGCGGCCGAGCTTGCCGGCAAGCCGGTCGAGTTCGACGTGACGATCAAGCAGGTCGCCGAGAAGACGCTGCCGGCGCTGGACGATGCGCTGTTCGCCAAGTTCGGCGTCACCGAGGGTGGCCTCGAGGCTTTCCGCAAGGAAGTCGAGGAGAACATGAGCCGCGAGCGCGACCGCGCGCTCCAGCGTCGCTTCGCCGCGCAGGTGCTCGAACAGCTCAAGCTGGCGAACGACGTCGAACTGCCGAAGGCGCTGGTGCAGAGCGAGGCGCAGCGGCTGGCGACGGAAGGCCGCCGCAATCTGATGATGCGGGGCATCGATGCCGACAAGATGCCGCTGCCGGGCCCGGAGGTCTTCGAGCCGCAGGCGCAGGATCGGGTAAAGCTCGGGCTGCTGATGGCCGAAATCATCAAGACCGCGGGCGTCATCGCGCAGCCGGCCA
>JBFWSI010000588.1:0-3136 GCA_050248455.1 Gammaproteobacteria bacterium
CATACTCGTAGACGACCGTGTACACGCCGGGCCGCCCGTCGACGCTGCGCGTCTTGCCGAAGGTGACGTCTTCGCCGGCGATGTTCTGCAGCTCGATGGCCGTGTGCTCGAGCACATGCCCGAGCCAGGTGCCCTCACCTTCGCGCATGCGGCGCAGGAAGCCGCCCGGCTCGCGATAGGAGCAGCCGTGTTCGGCGAGGCCGGGCAGCGCCTCGACGAGCGCATCGACGAACACCGGCCCGAGCCGCGCGGTCGGCCAGCGCTCGAGCTCCCCGAGATCGAGCTCGAGGCGGATGACCGGGAAGCGCGCATAGTGCGAGGGCCCGACGTACACCGAACGGTCGTGCACGCGCATGCGGCTATTCCTTCCCGGGGCGCAGCGCCGCGGCGCTCGCGACCCGCGTGTGGAGATTGAACGTGGCCCCGGCGACGAGCAGATGCAGCTTGAGGCCGAGCATGCAGATCGGCTGGCCTTCGTCGACCACGTCCATCGACGAATAGCTGACGTCGGCCGCGTCGACGACGGTCACGCCACCGCTGCCCTCGACCTCGAGCGTATCGTCGGGGCCGATGAACGCCGCGGTGTCCTCATCGAGCCCGATGCCGACTGCGAACGGGTTGTAGGCGAGCGCCGTCAGCAGCCGGCCGAGCCGGTCGCGCTGGCGGAAGTGCTGGTCGATGACGAAACGGTTCGTCAGGCCGAGACCCGGCGCCAGCCGCACGCTGCCCGAGATCGCCGAGGCGCCATCGTCGCCGAAGGCGATCATGTGCTCGGAGAGAATGCTGGCACCGGCGCTCGTGCCGCCGACCGTGACGCCGTGCGCATTGCGCAGGCGGATCAGCTTCGCGACCGGCGTGCCGCCGAGCAGTGTCGTCAGACGCAGCTGGTTGCCGCCGGTGAAGAAGATGCCGCTCGCCTCGCCGAGCCGCTCGAGGCGTCCGGGCTCCTGGCAGTCACGGCGGGTATCGAAATCCATCACCGTGACGCGCGCGGCGCCGTGCTCGCGAAACAGCCGCTCGTACCGCCCGCCGGTCTCGTGCAGGCGGCTCGCGGTCGGGATCACGACGATGTCGGCGGCACTGCCGCCCGAGATGTCGATGAATCGCCGGAGAATGCGCTGGTCGTTTTCCTTGTTTTCCGCGCCGCCGATCGGAACGATCCAGCCGCGCGCTTCGCCTTCCGGCACTTTGCTGGGCATGCCGCAATAGTGTCACAGCTCGCGCGCGGAAAACAAAACGGCCGGCGGGCAGCGCCCACCGGCCGTTCGTGGCCTCGTGGCCGTCAGGCCGCGCGCGGGCTCAGCCCTGCGCGTGAATCGCCCACAGGCCCGCGAGCCGCCCGTAGCGCGTGTCGGACGACAGGCTGCCGAAGGTCTTCATGGCGTCGGCCTTCTTGCCGCTCTTGAGCTGGGAGATGCCGAGCAGCAACTGCGCCTCGGACTTGTCGCCGAGGCCACCCTTGGTGATGCCGCGCTGGATCGCCGCGGCCGCCTTGTCATATTCACCGTAGCTCAGGTAACCCTTGCCGAGGCCGACGTCGGCCGCACCGGTCTTCGAGCCGGCGGTCTCGGTCTCGAGCTTCGCGAGCGCGGCCTTGTCGGCGGCAGCCGATTTCTTCGCGAGATCGAGCAGTCGCTGGTTCTTGTCCTTCTCGCGCTGGTCGGTGAACAGGCCTTTCTCGAACGCCTTCTCGAGCACGGTGACGGCTTCACCCGGCGAGCCCTGCTCGATCGCGAGCTGGGCCATCTCGGTGTAGTCCTCGCCGCGGCTCAGCGCATCGACGTCGACCGCAAGGCGGAAGGTGTTGAGCAGCACCTTGTCGTCGCGGTCCGGCGCGCGGAACAGCGAGTACATGATGTTCTGCCAGTACTCCGGCGACGGGTAGTACTTCACCAGCCGCTCGAGCGCCGAGGTCGTGCAGGCATCGTCCTTCAGGTTGACGCACGAGGAGAGGATTAGCTCGAGCGACTGCTTCTTCGGCGTCTGGCCGCGGCGGACCTGGCTATCGACATAGCCGTCCATGAACTTGAGCGTGCCCTTGTAGTCCTTCTGCACGTAGTAGGCCTGGCCCACCAGCGTGTACAGGTCGGCGTCGGCATAGCCGCCCTTGATCGCGCGATTGCCGTACTCGATCGCCTTGCCGTAGTTCTTCGTCTGGTAGAACACCTGCGAGAGCGCCTTCACGCGCCCCGGCACGTCTTCCTGCGCGAGGAAACCGGAGTTGAGTCCCGCTTCGAGGTACTTGCCGGCCTCGGCGTAGTTGTTGAGCCGCACGTACGCGAAGCCGCGCATCTCGTTGATCAGGTGCTGGTCGTAGGGGGTCTTGCCGCCGGCCGCATCGGCCTCCTCGAGCTTGGCGAGCGCGCCGCGCCAGTCCTTCTTGCCGAGCGCGTCCTGGGCTGCCTTGAGCGGCTTGGCGAGATTCTTGCTGACCGTGGGGCCCTTGGCGTCGGCCGCGAGCGCGGTACCGGCCACCGTGACCGAGCCGAAGGCGAGCAACGCCACGGCGATGACGGGTGCGAGTCCGAATGTCTTCCTCATGATGACCTCTGATGCGATGACGTGACGCCAGACCGTGCCACGGTGCCACGTTCTCATGGGGCGAATGAACGCAGGATGAACGCCGGCGCGTGGCCGCGCCGGACCTCAGTCGTCCTTGAACTCCGCCGTGTTGACGAAACCGATCTTCTGCATCCTGTTGCGCTGCGCCGAGGCGAGCACGCGCGCCACCACGTCGTAGCGGGCCCGGGCGTCGGGCCGCAGGTGCAATTCGGGCTGCGGATCCTTGTGCGCTTCCTGCCTGAAGTAGCCGTCGAGCACGTCGACGCTCGATACCACGGTGCCGTTCCAGACGATCGTGCCGTCGAAGTCGATTTCGATGTCGACGACCTCGGGCCGCACTTCCGGCGGCGGCTGGTTCGGCTGCGGCTGCGGCATGTCGAGCTTCACAGCATGAGTCATCACCGGAATCGTGATGATGAACATGATCAGCAGCACCAGCATGACGTCGATCAGCGGCGTGGTGTTCATTTCCACCATCGGTTCGTCTTCGCCGCTATCGCTGCCCACACTCATTGACATGGTCTTGTCTCTCCTCAGCGCACGCCGCGATCGGGCTCGGTGATGAACCCGACCT
>JBFWSI010000589.1:0-3136 GCA_050248455.1 Gammaproteobacteria bacterium
AGGCGGGAAAGGCCTATGTCGACGACCAGAGCCAGGAAGAGATGCGCCTGGCGCGAGGGACGCTGACGGAGCCGGGTCGCAACAGCCCTTTCCGCAATCGATCCGTCGATGAGAACCTCGATCTCTTCCAGCGCATGCGGGCCGGCGAGTTCCCGAACGGTGCCCGCGTGCTCCGGGCCAAGATCGACATGGCGTCGGGCAACATCAATCTGCGCGATCCCGTGCTCTACCGTATCCTGCATGCCGAGCACCCGCGCACGGGAAAGGCATGGTGCATCTATCCGAGCTACGACTATGCGCATGGCCAGTCCGACGCGATCGAAGGCGTCACGCACTCGATCTGCACGCTGGAGTTCGAGGATCACCGGCCCCTCTACGACTGGTTCATCGAAAACCTGCCGGTGCCGGCGCGGCCGCGGCAGTACGAGTTCGCCCGCCTCAATCTCACGCACACCATTCTGTCGAAGCGCGTGCTGACGGAGCTTGTGCGCGGTGGTCACGTGGCCGGTTGGGACGATCCGCGCATGCCGACGATCGCAGGATTGAGGCGTCGTGGTGTGCCACCCGCCGCGATCCGCGATTTCGTGAAGCGCGTCGGCGTTGCGAAGGCGAACAGCGTGGTCGAGTACGGCATGCTGGAGTTCTCGGTGCGTGAGGCGCTGAACAGATCCGCCCAGCGGCGCATGGCAGTCCTGCGGCCCCTGAAGGTGGTGATCGAGAACTATCCCGAAGGGCAGGTGGAAGAGCTGGATGCGGTCAATCACCCGGACGATCCCGATGCCGGCTCCCGCAAGGTCTCGTTCAGCCGGGAGCTCTGGGTCGAGCGCGACGACTTCATGGAGAACCCGCCGAAGAAGTTCTTCCGCTTGTCGCCGGGACGCGAGGTGCGCCTGCGCTACGGCTACTTCATCACCTGCCGCGAAGTGGTGAAGGATGCGAGCGGGGAGGTGGTCGAATTGCGCTGCACCTACGATCCGGCAACGCGGGGCGGCAATGCGCCGGATGGGCGCAAGGTGCAGGCGACGCTGCACTGGGTCTCGGCGGCAACGGCCGTCACGGCCGAGGTGCGCCTCTATGAGCATCTCTTCGCGAGCGCCGAGCCGGATGCCTCGGACTTCGCGCGGGAGATCAATCCAAAGTCGATTGAGATAATCGCGGACGCCAAGCTGGAGCCGGCGCTGGCGGCCGGCAACTCCGATGCGCCCGTGCAGTTCGAGCGCCTCGGCTACTTCTGCCGCGATGCCGATTCGCGCCCGGGGCACCTCGTCTTCAACCGGACCGTGGGCCTGAGGGATACCTGGGCCAAGGTCTCGCGCGCGGGCAGCGGACGCTAGACGGACGACAGCGAGGCGATCGTCACGATCGGGACACTGGACGGATGCCGTCGCCTGAACGACCCTGCTGATGCACGCGCGGAAAGCGCATGCCGATCGGGTGCCCTTTCGTGCGGATTGCGCCGCGAGGCACCCCGCGGGGGAGACGGGTAGTGGGGCGGCTCTGGCGATGGCTTGCGGCGACGATCGCCGCTGAGCAGGATCGCTTCTTCAACTGGGTGCCGGTGCTCTTCGGCAGCGGCATTGCGATCTATTTCGCGCAGGCGCGTGAACCGACGCTGCTCGTTGCGTCATTGATTGCGGCGGCAGCCGTTGCTGTCAGCTTGCTGTGGCGGCGCGTGTTTGCCGGCCTGCTGATTGGCAGCGCGCTGGTCTGGCTCTCCCTCGGCGTTCTCGCGGCGAAGGTCGCAAGCGAGATCGTAGCAGCGCCTGTTCTCGGGCGCGACCTGCGTTCGGTTGCGGTGACGGGCTGGATCGAGCTCGTCGAGCCGCTGGCCACCGGCGGCGAACGCATCACGGTACGTGCCATTTCCGTCGGCGATCTTGCACCGGACCAGATACCGCGCCGCGTCAGGGTGCGCATTCCGAAATCGGCGACCCCTTTCGCGCCCGGTGATGCCGTGACCGTGCGCGCGAACCTGCTGCCGCCCGCGGGACCGGCGCTTCCGGGCGCCTATGATTTCGCCCGGGCCGCCTGGTTTCTGGGGATCGGCGCGGTGGGCGCGGCGCGCGAGGCACCCGAGGCAGCGGACGTCAGCCAGCCGATGCTACCGCTGCTCCGGGCGTGGCTGCCCTTCGAGCGGCTTCGGCAGCGGATCAGCCGGCGCGTCACGGCGGCGCTTCCGGGCGAGACGGGCGCAATCGCCGCAGCGCTGTTGACCGGCGAGCGTGGCGGGATCACGGAGACGACGAACCAAGCCTATCGGGATTCCGGCATCTTCCACATTCTGTCGATTTCCGGGCTGCACATGACGGTGTTCGCCGGGGCCGTCTATGTGGCGAGCCGTTTCCTGCTGTCGCTCGTGCCGCTGCTGGCTCTGGGCTTCTCGATCAAGAAGTGGGCGGCCGTAGCGGGGCTCGCCGGCACATTCGGCTATCTCCTCATCTCCGGCGGATCGCCGCCGGCGGTGCGCTCGGCCATCATGATCGCCGTCATGTTCCTGGCGGTCCTGCTCGACCGGCCGGCGCTGGCGCTTCGCAACATCGCGCTCGCGGCGCTCATCATCCTGCTTGCCTCGCCGTCAAGCCTGATCGACGTGGGCTTCCAGATGTCGTTTGCGGCCGTGGTGGCGCTTGTCAGCGGCGTCGAGGCCTGGCGGGATTGGCGGGTCGCGCGGGCAGGCGACGTGGGACCACGCACGCGAAGCCTGCCCGGATCGGCCGGCGCGTTCGTCGGTGCGATCACGCTGACGACTTTGATCGCGACGGCCGCGGTTGCGCCGTTTGCCGCCTATTACTTCCACAAGAGCACCCAGTACGGTGTTCTTGCGAACCTCGCAGCGGTGCCGTTCTGCAACCTCATAGTCATGCCCGCCGCGCTGGCGACGCTGCTTGCGATGCCCTTCGGGCTCGAAGCCTGGCCGCTGGTCGTGATGGGGTACGGCATCGATGCGATGACGTGGGTTGCGATCCGGGTGGCAGCCATTCCCGGTGCCGTGGCGCTGGTTCCTGCGATCTCCGCTCGGGCGTTCGCGCTGATGGTGGTGGGCGGGCTGTGGCTGTGCCTATGGGGCGGCCGGTGGCGTCAGGTGGGGCTTCTCCCGATTGCTGCCGGACTCGCGCTCGCGCCGCTTCACAGCTCA
>JBFWSI010000590.1:0-3134 GCA_050248455.1 Gammaproteobacteria bacterium
CGCGCATCGCCGCCGGTTGCACGCCGTCCATCGTCGCCACGCGCATCATCAGATCCGCGCGCGTGTTCTCGGGCAGCAGGCCCAGCACCTCGGCGGACAGATCGCTGTCGAGGTAGGACAGCACGAGCGCGATGATCTGAGGGTGCTCGTAGCGGATCAGCTCGACGACGCTGCGCGCGTCCATCCACTTCAGGGACTCGAGCCCCTTGGTCTGGCCGCCGACGAGGATGCGGTCGATCATGCTCGCCGCCTTCTCCTCGCCGAGCGCGTCCGTCAGCACCTTGCGGATGTAGTCGTCGTTGCCGATGCCCAGCGGCGTCTGCTTCTGCAGGTCGACGACGAACTCGTCGACGGCGACCCTGATCATGTCGCGCGAGATGTTCTGCAGCGCGGCCATCGCGGTGCCGATCTTCTGCACTTCGCGCGGCCCGAGGTACTTGAAGATCTCCGCCGCGGACTTCTCGCCCAGCGTCATCAGGAAGATCGCCGCCTTGTCGGTGCTCGTCAGTGCCTGCGCTTCGCCCGCCATCTCAGCCCTCTCCGACCCAGTTCTTGATCACCTGCGCGGCGACGCGCGGATCCTTGCTCACGATGTCCTTCAGCTGGTCGAGGGTGTCGTGCATCGCAAGCGGCAGCGCGATCGGCGCCGCGGACTGCGATGCCGCTCCGACCTGCGCCGCCGTGCCGTTCGGCAGGGCGAGCGGCGCGGCGCCCGGCGGCAGCGCCGCCTGCGCGGCGCCCTCGCGGCCGGCTTCCAGCGTCGCCATCGTCGGCTTCGCGGTCAGCGAGCGCATCGCGGGACGCAGCAGGCCGAAGAACAGCATCAGCACGAACAGACCGCCGAGCGCCTGCTTGCCGATGTCCCAGACCCACGGCTGCTTCCATACCGGCACGACGGGCAGCGGCTCGGGCGGCGTCGGATCGACGAAGCTCGCCGGCATCAGCGTGACGGTATCGCCGCGCGCGGGATCGAAACCGACGGCGTCCTTGACGAGCTGCGTCATGCGCGCGATTTCCTCGGCCGTGAACTCCTTCGGCGCGAGCGCGGCGGCGGCCGTCGCGGCCGCGTCCGGATCGGCGGCAGCGTCCGGTGCCGCCGGGGTGCCGTCGGCGGGGGCCGCGGGCGCCGGCGGCTTGCGCAGCACCACCGCGCCGGACAGCTTGCGGATGCTGCCGACCGAGGGCTTGGTGTGCGCGATCGTGCGATCGACCTCGTAGTTGCGCACGACCTGGCTGCGCTTGCTGGCCGGCTGCGTCGTGCTCGTCGTCTGCTGGGCCGCGGGCGCGGGCGCCGCGCCCTCGACACCGGCCGTCTCCGCGGCCGCCGTCTGCTCGGGCGCCGTCGCCGGTTCCGGCGGCGTATTGCTCAGCGCGCCCGGCACGCCGCCGGGACCGCCGCCCGTGCGCTCCTCCTCGACCGTCTTCTCGCTGCGCACGGCCTGCAGATCGGGGTTGTAGCTCTCGCTGGTGCGCTCGGTCTCCGTGAAGTCGAGATCCGCCGTGACCTGCGCGCGCACGCCGTCCGGCCCGACCATCGGCTCGAGCAGCTTGCGGACGCGCTCGACGTAGTCTTCCTCGAGCTTGCGCGTGTACTCGAAGCGCTGCGCGGTGACCGCCATCAGCTTGTCGCGCTTCGCGTCGGTCAGCAGGTTGCCGCGGCTGTCGACGACGGTGACGCGCGAGGACGGCAGGTTCGGCACGCTCGCCGACACGAGATGCGTGATCGCGGCGACCTGCGCCGGATCGAGCACGCGGCCGGCGTAGAGGTCGACCATCACCGACGCGCTGGGCTCCTTCCTGGCCCGCGCGAACACGGTCTCCGCCGGCAGCGCGAGATGTACGCGCGCGGCGCGCACGTTGTCGATGCGCGCGACCGAGCGCGCGAGCTCTTCCTCGATCGCGCGCTGGTAGCGCGCCTTCTCCATGAACTGGCTGGTGCCGAAGGCGGGCGGCTCCTCGATCAGCTCGACGCCGCGCGCGCCGCCCTTCGGCAGGCCCGCGGCGGCGAGCTGCAGCTTGGCGTCGTCGGCCTTGTCGGTCTGCACCAGCAGCGCGCCGGAGTCGGGCTCGATGCGGTAGCGGATCTGCGTCGACTTCAGCGCGTCGGCGATCTGCGTCATGTCGCGATCGGACAGATCCGAGTAGAGCATCTCGTAGCTCGGCGTGCGCGACCACATCACGACCCAGCCGCCGAGCGCGACGGCCGCCGCGATGCCGATCAGCACGCCGGCCTGGCGCAGCAGCGCCATCGGGGAATTCTGTTCGACGAATACGGTCGCTTCGGCCATGGCGGCTCAGTCGCTCAGATCGGCATGTTCATGATGTCCTGATACGCGGACACCAGCTTGTTGCGCACCTGCGTGACGGCCTGGAAGGACACGTTCGCCTTCTGGATCGCGACCATCACTTCCGCCATGTCGATCTTCGGATCGCCGGCGTCGAACTTGTCGCTGAGCGCGCGCGCCGTCTGCTGCGTGTCGTTGACGCGGTCGAGCGCGCTCTTCAAGGCCTGGCCGAAATCGACGCCCCCGGCCTGCGCGGCGGGCGTCGCGGCGGGCACCGTCGTCTCCTGCAGACCCTGGGCGCGCGCCGCCAGCATGCGCATCTGCAGCAGCAGCGACTGGTGATCGATCGTGTTCATGTCCCCTCCCTTGATCCGCAACGGCGTCGTTCAATGACCCGGGACGGCGATGCCTTCGTCGCGCATGCGTGAAATCTTGTAGCGCAAGGTGCGCGGGCTGATCCCGAGCTTCTCCGACGCATACTTGCGGCTGCCGCGGCCCTCGGTGAGCGCGTCCAGGATCAGGCGGCGCTCGCGATCCTTCAGGCCCTCGCCGAGCGACTCGTGCGCGGCCGCCTCGTCGTCCTCGTCGTCGTCGCCGGAAACGTAGCTTGGGGCCGGCGTCGCGCGCGGGCCGCTCGCCGCCTCGAACAACAGGTCCTCGGCCTCGACGGTGCCGCCGTTGTGGATCACCAGCGCGCGCTGCATCACGTTGTCGAGCTCGCGCACGTTGCCAGGCCAGCGGTGCTGGGCGAGCGCGGCGCGCGCGCCGGCCCCCAGCACCCGCACCCACGAAACGCCGCGCCTCGCGGCGCGCGCGAGCAGGAAGCCCGCCCCCGGCACGAAGTCCCCG
>JBFWSI010000591.1:0-3129 GCA_050248455.1 Gammaproteobacteria bacterium
GTTCGAGCACCTCGGTGACGCGATCGTCGAGTCACCGATGGGTGCCATGCTCAACATGCTCGGCGGCCGCAAGGTGCACGAGCCGCTGAAGGAGCCGATCATCGACAAGTTGAAGGGCGTCGTCGCCGAGCTCGCGAGCGATGCGGACGCCGACGGCCCCGGTCTGACCGACAGCCTCGTGCACCAGGTCGAGCAGATCATCGACAACCGCCTCGCCGAGCTCACGCCGCAGAAGGTGAAGGAGATCGTCGAGGACATGATCCGCAAGCACCTCGGCTGGCTGGTGGTGTGGGGCGGCGTGCTTGGCGGCTTCATCGGCTTCGTCTTCGAGCTGCTGCGCATCGGCTGAACCCGCGTACGAATCGCGCGCCGCTCGCGAAGCCAGGCGGCTGCACGAGTGCCCAGGCCCGCAGCGCGATGTCGCCGATCGCCGGGCGAGATCGCCGTGCCCATCGATTTTTCCGAACACTCGCCGGCTTGTCCTCGCATCGAAAGCTGTTATGGTCGAAGGGCCGGTGCACCTGCGCCGTGCAGCGCACGACCGCCTCGCCGCCCGCGAGCGAGGCCGGCCGGGGAGAGAATGCGATGCAGGGATTCGAGAACATCCTCTGCGTGGTCGCCACGCAGGACACGGACGGCGGTCCGGCGCTGAGGCGGGCATTGGCCACCGCCGAGAGCAGCCAGGCCCGCCTGACGGTCGCCACGGTGCTGCCGGCGCTGAGCGTCGGCAGGCCCGAGCAGCAGGCGATCCTGATCGAGCGCGTGCGCAGTGCGCTCGCGGCGATGACCGCGGAGTACGGCAGCGATCTTGCGATCGAGCACGAGGTGCTGGTCGGCACGGCGTTTCTCGAGGTGATCCGGGCGGTGCTCGCGCGGCGTTTCGACCTCCTGATCAAGACCGCGGAGCGGCCTTCCTTCATCGCGCGGCTGTTCGGCAGCGACGACATGCACCTGCTGCGCAAGTGCCCGTGTCCGGTGTGGCTGACTCACCCGGAGGAGAAGGCGAACTACGAGTCGATCCTCGCCGCCGTCGATATCGCGGAGGAAGCCGCGGGTGCCGACGTCGGTGCCCTCAACCGGCAGATTCTCCATCTCGCAAGCGCGCTGGCGTTGTCGGATCCGGCGGATTTGCACGTGCTGCACGTGTGGGACGCCGTGCTCGAGCAGACCGTGCGCAGCTGGAGCGCGAACCCCGATCGCGAAGCGGCGAGCTACGTGCAGGGCGAGCGCCAGCTGCACGAGCGCGGGATGAAGGCGCTGGAGGCGTATCTGCGCGCGGAGCTCGGCAAGGAGGCCTACGAGTATCTCGCGCCCGATTTCCATCTGCAGCGCGCTGCGCCCGCGACCCAGATTCCGAAGGCCGCGCTGCAGTTCGGCGCCGATCTCGTGGTGATGGGCACCGTCGCGCGAACCGGCATCGCAGGTCTCTTCATCGGCAATACGGCCGAGGCGGTGCTCGAGCAGCTCCACTGCTCGGTGCTGGCGGTGAAACCGGCGGGATTCATCTCGCCGGTGACCTTGCCGGCGGCCTGAGGCCGCGTTCGCCGGCTCAGCTGCGCATGCCGACGAGCAGCACGAGATAGCCGACGTAGAGCCCGAGGAACAGCGCGCCTTCCGCGCGCGACACCGCCCTGCCGGTGACGAACACGGGCACGCACAGCAATGCGACGCCCGCCATCATCGGGATGTCGACCACCAGCAGCTCGCGCTCGATCATCAGCGTCCGGGTCGACGCGAGGCAGGTCAGGCCGAGTATCACGAGGATGTTGTAGATGCTGCTGCCGAGCAGGTTGCCGATGGCGACGTCGCGATCGCCCTTGAGCGTCGACAGCACGGTCGTGACGAGCTCGGGCGCGGAGGTTCCGATCGCGACGATCGTCAGGCCGATCATCGCTTCCGACCAGCCGAAGCTGCGGGCGATCGTCACCGCGCCGTCCACCAGCCAGTCCGCGCCGAGCACCGTGAGCGCCATGCCGGCGATGAGCACGAGCCCGGCCAGCGCGCGCATGCGCGCCGGATCGGCGTGGCGCGGAACGCCGTAGAGCTCGCGGAATTCGCGCCTCACCGCGCGATTCTCGCGCCGCGCGACGCGAATCAGCGTCGTCGTGTAGAGCACCGCCGTACAGAACAGGAAGGCGCCGTCCAGGCGATCCAGCTCGCCGTCCCAGGCGAGGGCGCCCATCGCGACTGCCGCGCAGAGCATCACCGGCAGGTCGAGGCGCAGCACCCGCAGCTGCAGCGACAGCGGCTTGAGCAGCGCGCTGAGGCCGAGGATGAACAGGATGTTGAACACGTTCGTGCCGGCGATGTTGCCGACCGCGAGTGAACCGCTGCCCTGGCTCGCGGCGGTGATGCCGACCGCGAGCTCGGGCATGCTCGTGCCGATCGCGACCACGGTCAGCCCGAGCATCATCGGCGACACGCCGAGCGACGCGGCGAGACGCGAGGCGCTGCGCACGAGCAGCTCGGCGCCGATGCCGACCAGCGCGAGCCCCGTGAACAGTGCCAGTGCGCCGTGCAGGACGGAAGTCTCGATGATTCAGCTCCCCGTATGCGGCACGACGAGCACGTCGGCCGGCACGCGATCGAGCACGCGTTGCGCCACGCTGCCGAGCACCATGCCGGCGAGCCCCTTGCGTCCTTCCGTGCCGACGACGACGAGATCGATGTCGCGCGCCTCCACGAGATCGCTCAGCAGCGCCGCCGGCTCGCCGTGCTCGCAGTAGGTCGTCGCATAGCGGCCGCCGGTGCTCGCGGCGGCGTAGCGCTGGCACTCCTCGACGGCGTGCAGCCGCGCGCGCTCGATCGCGGCCGTCCTGTCCTGCAGCAGGCCCTCGAAGGGCAGGGCGAAGGCATGGAACAGATCGACCTGTGCGTTCGGCCACCACGCGAGCGCGGCGTCGCCCGCCGTCTTCGAATCGGGCGTGAGATCGGTGGCGACGACGAGGTGACGGTAGTCGCCGTGCGGGCGGCGCTTCACGACCAGCAGCGGGGCCTGCAGTTGCTTCTCGAGCGTCTCCACTGTCGAGCCGAGCAGCAGGCGGCCGAGCGTCTCGTCGCGCGCGACGCCGCTGATGACCAGATAGGCCTGGTGGCGCGCCGCGAGCTCGGCGACGACGGCGCCGGGAT
>JBFWSI010000592.1:0-3113 GCA_050248455.1 Gammaproteobacteria bacterium
CTCCCTGCGGGATGGCACTCACCATCGGGATCACGTTCTGGCGGCGGGCGCTGCGCCGCAGGCGACTCGCGCACTCGTTGAGCAGCAGGCGCGCGATCCAGGTCGACAGCGCCGCGTCGCCGCGGAACTGGCCGATGGAACCCCAGACCTGCAGATAGGTGTCCTGCAGCGCATCCTCGGCCTCCGTCGGATCGCGCAATACGGCGCGCGCCATGCGATACAGGCGCCGGTTGTGACGTCGCATCAGGATCTCGAAAGCCGCGCGATCGCCCGCGGCCAGTCGCGCGGCCAGCGCGGCATCGCCGGCCGAAGACGACGCAGGCTCCGTTGCCAGTCGATGGTTCATCGGATGACGACCTCGCCTTTCATCGTCGGATGGAAAGCGCAGGCATAGGCCTGCGTGCCCGGTTCCGCGGCGACATGGGTCCACGCGCCGCCGGGCGCGATGCTGCCGGAATCGAAGACCTTTGTCGTTGCGGTGGCGGTGTGCGGGACCAGGTCCTCGTTCACCCAGGTCACGCGATCGCCGCGCCGCACGGCGAGCGTGTCGGGCTCGAAGCGCATCGCTTCGATCGTGATCGTGTATTCCCTTGCGGTGTCTTGCGCCGCGCTCCCGCCCGTCGCCCCGGCAGCCGCCAGCGCGCAGACGAGGACGAGTCCGCGGTGCGCGCGCTCGGAGACGTTCACGCGCATGATGCACTCACTGCCCATGCTCGACGCTGCCGGCCTGCCCGAGGCTCGCCTGCAGCTGCCTCGCGTGCTCCAGGTGCGCGACGAAGGCCGGACGAACCTTGACGAGCAGCGCCTTCAGCTCCGCGTTCTGCGCGCTCGGAATCAGCGTCTTGTCGACGGCGTCGAGCACCGCCTCGTGATAGGCCACCTCGTGCTCGACGTAGGCACGATCGAAGGCCTGACCGCCGAGCTGCTGGAGCTTCGCGAGGTTCTCGCCGCCGCCCTGCTGCAGGCTCTGGCTCGTGGCGTTCGGCTCCGGCGTCAGCTGCAGCCGCGCCACGAGCGAGCTCGCCGCTTTATTGACGCCTTCGTGATCGACGATCATGCGCTCGGCAAACGCGGCCACTGCCTTGGACTGCGCTTTGGATCTGGCGAGCTTGCCGGCGTCGATGTCGACCTGGTTGGCGGTGACGACGATCGCGGCGATCTGCGGATCCGTGGGTTCCTCGGCCCGGACCGCGAAGGCCGTGACGACGGCGCTCAGCATGAGCATCCGCACTGCGTGCTTGAAGTACATGGCAATACTCCTGTGTTGCGTAGGCCCGGCCCGGCCTGCCGGGTGATCGGGCACCGCCCGCACGGCGGGGGTATTGCATTGGAGGTCACGGGATCGCGCCGCGTTCCGGCGTCGCCGAGAAGGATCTCAATCGTCGCGACGCGGCGGGAAGCGCCACCATGCGAGCACGACCAGCAGCCCGAACGCGGTGTAGGCCGCGGCGAACACCCAGCTCGGCGCGTCGTAGTAGAGGAAGCGCCGGACCCAGTGCTCGATGAAGCTTTCGTCGTAAACGGGAGCGCCGGCGCGGACGCGCAACCAGGACTCCAGCGTCGTCAGCGGACAGATCTGCCCGAACCAGGTCTGGAGCACGACGTAAGCAATGGCCGCGAGATGCGCCAGCCGGAACCACCAGCCGTCGACCCAGCGCCAGCCGCGCCGATGGCCGGCCACGACGAGGACGAGGCCGCCGACGACGAAGAGCACGACGCCGAAATGGAGGAGGAGCACCGCATCGGCCAGCAACCCGTAAGGCATGATCGGTGAACCGCGCGACCCCTAGGGCCAGCGCGGCCGGCGTCCCTCGGCCCGCTTCATGCACCGGCGGCCGGCAGCGGGCGCGGCATGTTGGCATCGCGCGGCGTCACTGCTCGTCGTGCTGAAGCGCTCGCCGGCCACGCCCTCACGCCGGACACGGCGCAGGCCGCCGCTGCGCCCACGGCGCCGCGATTTCGAGCTGCGCGGCGAGCCTGAGCAGCCCGGCTTCGTCGCAGTCGCGGCCGACGAACTGCAGGCCGATCGGCCAGCCCTCGACGGACATCGCGAGCGGCAAGGAGATTGCCGGCGAGCCCATTGCGTTGAAAGGCAGGGTGTAGCAGCAGTCCGGGGCCATGAGGGTGTCGTCGTAGGTATCGCAGTCGAGCGTCATGTCGTAGTAGCCGTGCGTACGCGGCAACATCGGCACGGTAGGCATCAGCCAGACGTCCCACGCGGCCATGCGACCGAGGCAGTCGCGACTCGTCGCGCGCACCTGCTCCACGTGGTTCGAATGCTCGATGCCGGAGAACGCGCGCCCCTTCTCACACAGGCTCCAGTAGAACGGCGCCATGTCCGCGCGCGTCGCCGCGCGGCCGACCAGCGGGGCGACGGTGTCGAAGAAAGCCGTCGTCTGCACCGCGACGATGTTGGTGTAGGCCTTCATCAGCGGCCAGTAGTCGTAGGGCACGGGCTGCGGCTCGACGCGATGGCCGAGCGACTCGAGCAGGGCACCGGTGTCCAGCACGGCTCGTCGGATCTGCGGATCGAGCGGCGTGCCGCCGGTGGGCGTGTCCGTGACCATCGCGATGCGCAGCTGCCCGGGATTCGCGCCCACCTCCTCGAGGTACGGTCGCGACGGCGGCGCGATCTGGTAAGCCTCGCCGGGCAGGTGGCCGTGCGTGACGTCGAGCAGCAGCGCGGTGTCGCGGACGCTGCGCGACACGCCGAGGATCGTGGCGCCGCCGTACCAGAAATCGGCGACGGCCGGCGCGAGGCTGATCCGCCCACGCGCAGGCTTCAAACCGATGAGGCCGCAGTTCGCGGCGGGCGCGCGGATCGATCCGCCGCCATCGGACGCTTCGGCAATCGGCAGCACGCGCGCGGCGACCGCCGCCGCCGAGCCGCCGCTCGAGCCGCCCGGCGTGCGCGCCGTATCCCACGGGCTCCGCGTGATGCCGAACAGCGTGGACTCGGGGGCGAGCATCCAGCCGGGCTCCGGGCGCGTGCGCTTCGCGAACGGCACGGCGCCGGCGGCCTCGAGGCGCGGAAGCGTCAGCGAATCGAAGGGCGCTGTCACGTCCTTCAGGGAGGGCAGCGCATTCGTCCACGGCTGGCCGGCCCAGGACGG
>JBFWSI010000593.1:0-3112 GCA_050248455.1 Gammaproteobacteria bacterium
ATGAAGCCGCCCACCGGGACTTCGCTCGGGTTTTTCGTCACCCCGCCCCACAAGTGCGGCTACCTGCCGGGGCGCAATGCCGTGACGATTTTCGTCGATCCGCGGCGCCGGCCGAACGTGCAGACCTATACGCTGCTGTCCCAGCACGGCTTCCGGCGCAGCGGCGATCACGTCTATCGCCCGCAGTGTCCGGACTGCAGTGCCTGCATTCCCGTGCGCATCCCCGTCGACGAGTTCGAGCCGACGCGCGCCCAGCGCCGCACGCTGCGCACGAACGCGGACGTCTTCCTGGTGCCGAAACCGCCGACCTTCCAGCGCGAGCATTTCGCGCTCTACGAGCGCTACATCAACGCGCGTCACAGCGGCGGCAGCATGGAGAACCCGGATCGCGACAGCTACCTCGAATTCCTCACCTCGGGCTGGGCCGACAGCGTGTTCTACGAATTTCGCTGCGGCCGCCAGCTGCTGGCCGTCGCCGTCGTCGATCACCTGCTCGACGGCCTGTCCGCGGTCTACACCTTCTTCGATCCCGAGCTGCCTCGCCGCAGCCTCGGCCGGCTCGCGATCCTGAAGCAGATCGAGCTCGCGAAGACGCTGCAACTGAAATGGCTCTACCTCGGCTACTGGATCGAGGAGTGCCGCAAGATGGCCTATAAGCGGGAATACTGGCCGCTCGAGCAGTTGAGCGGCGGCGCCTGGACGCGGCTCGGTGCGGCCGACGCGGCTGCTTTACCGGACGCGCGCTGATCGGGCAGAATTGGCCGCCCCGACGCCGGGGCCCCCACCCGACAGAGGCAGCATGGCGAAAGAAGATCACATCGAGATCAAAGGCAAGGTCGTCGAGACCCTGCCGAATACGATGTTTCGGGTCGAGCTGGAGAACGGTCACATCGTGACGGCCCACATCTCCGGCAAGATGCGCAAGAACTACATCCGTATCCTCACCGGCGACAACGTGCTCGTGGAGCTCACGCCCTACGATCTGAGCAAGGGTCGCATCACCTTCCGCGAACGTTGAGCCACGCCGCTGGGCCCTCAGCCCGGCAGCAGATTCGCGAGCAGACTCCGCACCCCCATCTGGATGAGCAGCGCCGCGCGCGCATAGTCGCGTTCCGCGCGCCCGTAGGGATCGGGCACTTCTATCGTGCCTGCTTCGTCGACGCCCGACAGCAGCAGCCGCTGGCGCGCCGTCGCCTGCGCCGGGCGCATGAAGTTCAGGTGATCGAGGTGCCCGAGATCGAGCGCGACGATCTCGTCCTGCGTCGTGAAGTCCTCGACGACGAAGCGCCGCGAGCGGTGCGCGCCGAGCTCGATCCCATGGCGCGTCGCGATCTCGATCAGCGGCGGCGGGCACGGCTGCCCGTCGCGCGCGTGCGTGCCGGCCGAGGACACCGCGAGCCGCTCCGCGATGCCGCGCGCCTGCGCTTCCGCGACGAGCATCGCCTGCGCGAGCGGCGAGCGGCATAGATTGCCGGTGCACAGGAACAACACGCGCAGCGGCTCAGCCATCGCACACCGCCTCGTCCTGTGCCTTCGCCAGCGCGTCGGCGCGCGCCAGATCGGCCGGCGTGTCGACGCCGACGCCGCAGGCGGCGACGGCATCCGGCACCAGGATATGCGCGCCCGCGGCGAGCGCGCGCAGCTGCTCGAGCCGCTCCGCTTCCTCGATCGGCGCCGGCGGCCAGGCGACGTAGCGCTGCAGGAAGCCGACCCGGTAGGCATAGAGGCCGACGTGTCGCCGGTACAGCGGCCCCGGCGTCCACTCGCCGTCGCGCAGGAACGGAATCGGCGCGCGGCTGAAATACAGCGCGCGACCGTCGTGTGCGCGCGAGACCTTGACGATGTTCGGGTTCTCCCAGTCCTCGCGCGAGTGCAAAGGCTCGCAGACGGTCGCGATGTCGGGCGCGCCGGCGCCTTCGAGCAGGCCCGCGACCTGCGCGATCACCGCCGCCGGCATGAACGGTTCGTCGCCCTGCAGGTTGACGATGATCCGATCGCGCGCCTCGCCGCGCGCGGCCGCGGCGGCCGCGATCCGATCGGTGCCCGAGGGCAGCGCGGGATCGGTCAGACAGACGCTGGCCCCACAGGCTTCGGCGACGCGCGCGATGCGTTCGTCGTCGGCGGCGACGACGACTTCGCTCGCGCCGCTGGCGCGCGCGCGCGCGATCACGCGTTCGAGCATCGGACGCCCGCCGATCGGCAGCAGCAGCTTGCCCGGCAGCCGCGAGGAAGCGTGGCGTGCCGGGATGTAGACCTTGAAACTCACTTCGCGAGCTGCTCGATTTCCTCGTCGCTCAGCTCGCGCGCCTCGTCCTCGAGCATGATCGGGATGTCGTCGCGGATCGGATAGGCGAGACGCGCGCTCTTCGAGATGAGCTCCTGCTTCGCCTTGTCGTAGATCAGCGGGCCCTTGGTCACCGGGCACACCAGCAGTTCAAGCAGCCTCTTGTCCATCGTCACCTCGCATCAGCAGCGCCTGCAGGCGCTGCGCAAACACCTCGGGAAGCTCGGCCGTCACCGGCACCGACCAGCAGCGCGCGAGGCCGAACTGCTCGCATTTCACCGCATCCTTCTCGGTCATCAGTATCGGACAATCGTCGCCAAAGGCGAGATCCTCGGCCTTGAAGCGATGATGATCGGGAAAGGCGTGCGGCACGATGCGCAGGCCCTTGTTCTTCAGCATCTGGAAGAAGCGCTCCGGATTGCCGATCCCGCACACCGCGTGCACCTGCGTCGACTGCAGATCGGAGAAGTCGATGCTCTGCCGGCGATCGACCAGATTGATCGGGTTCACGGGCACGTACTTCATCGCGAACTCGCCGCGCCCGGCGATGCCGTTGGTGACGACGAAGTCGACCTCGCGCAGCCGCTGCGGCGGCTCGCGCAGCGGGCCGGCCGGCAGCAGCCGGCCGTTGCCGAGCCGCCGCACGCCGTCGACGACCGCGAGCGCGATGTCGCGCGCGAGCCCGTAGTGCTGGAGCCCGTCGTCGCTGATCACGACGTCGCACTTGCCGTGCTCGACCAGCGCCGCGACGGCCGCGGCGCGCGCCGGGTCGACGGCCACCGGACAGCGCGTGCGGCGCGCAATCACGATCGCCTCGTCGCCGTCGGT
>JBFWSI010000594.1:0-3109 GCA_050248455.1 Gammaproteobacteria bacterium
GAAGCCGTTCAGGCGGTAATAGACGTCCTCGCGCAGCGCGCGCTCGGCGACCGCCTGTTTCGGGTCGCGATTGGTCGCGGCGATCACGCGCAGATCCAGCACGATCGAGCGGTTGCTGCCGATACGCTCGATCGTCCGTTCCTGCAGCACGCGCAGGAGGCGGGTCTGCAGCTCGATCGGCATCTCGGTGATCTCGTCGAGGAACAGCGTGCCGCCGTCGGACATCTCGAACTTGCCGATGCGCTCGGCCTGCGCGCCGGTGAAGGCCCCGCGCACGTGGCCGAACAGTTCGCTCTCGAGCAACGTCTCCGGGATGCCGGCGCAGTTCAGCGGCACGAACAGCCCCGCGCGACCCGAGGCCTTGTGGATCGCGCGCGCGACGAGCTCCTTGCCGGTGCCGGTCTCGCCGGCGACGAGCACGCTGACGTCGGTCGGCCCGACCTGGCCGATCAGCGCGTACAGCTCGCGCATCGGTGCGCTGCGCCCGATGAAGTCGTGCCAGTCTTCGGCCAGCGCCTCGCGCAGGAAGCGGTTCTCGCGCGTCATGCGGCCGAGCGACAGCGCGCGTTTCACCGCGAGCTCCACCGTCTCGACCTCGAAGGGCCGCATCAGGTAATCGACGGCGCCGTATTTCATTGCGGTGACCGCACTCTCCACCGTGCCGTGTGCGGTGATGACGATGACGGGGATGGTTTGTCCCGCTTCGTGCAGCGCCTTGACGAGCTCGATGCCGTCCATCACCGGCATCCGCATGTCGGTGATGACGAGGTCGACCACCTCGCGTGCGACCAGCTCCAGCGCCGCCTTGCCGTTCCCGGCGCGCAGCACGTCGAGCTGCATGTCGCGCAGCATGATCTCGAGGATGCGTTGCATCTTCGGTTCGTCGTCGACGACGAGCACGTTGTAACGGGCGCTCATGAATCCTGCTTCCGGTGAATGACGGCGTGCCCGCGCGGCAGCCAGACGGTGAACCGTGCGCCGCCGAGCGGGCCGTCGTCGATCGCGAGGCGGCCGCGGTGCATCGCGACGATCTCGCGCACTATCGACAGGCCGAGCCCGATGCCGCCGGCATGATCGCTGACGAAAGGCTCGAGGATCTCGTCCCGTCGCGTCGGCGGGATGCCGGGCCCGTCGTCGTCGACGTCGACGCGGACATCGGCGCCCTCGGACACGATCCCGATGCGCACGTGGCCGCCCGGGCCCAGCACCTGCGTGGCATTGACCACCAGGTTCAGCAGCACCTGCACGAACTGGTCGCGATCGCAGTCGAGACTCGCGTCGCCCGCGGCGACGCACTCGATCGTGATCTCCTTGGCTGCCGCCCGCTCGCGCAGCAGATCGACGACGTGATGGGCGATCTCGCCGAGATCCTGCAGCGCGAAGCGCGGCTCGCGCGGCTTCGCGCTCTCGAGCAGGCCGGTGACCAGCGCGTTCATGCGGTCGCACTCGTTGATCATGAAGTTCATCATCTCGTGGCCGGTCGCATCCAGGCCGCTCTGGCGGTTCACGAGCTGGGCCGACGAGCGGATGATGCCGAGCGGCGTGCGCACCTCGTGCGCGAGCTTGGCTGCCATCTCGCCGACGGCCGCGAGCTTGCTGGCGCGCACGAGATGGACGCGCGAGCGCTTGAGGTCGTCGATGAGGCGGTTGAAGGCGGCGCAGAGCTCGACGATCTCGCTGCTGCCGGCGATCGTCCGCGTCGGCGCGTCGAGATCGCGACCGAGCTCGCGGGTATAGCGCGTCAGCGCGAGGATCGGTCCGGCGCTGCGTGCCGACAGCGCGATGGCGAGCAGCGCGGCGACGGCGCAGATGACGCCGAAGGCCGCGACCAGCTGCCACAGCAGCGTGCGCACCGGTGCGAAGGCGACATCGACCGGCGTCAGCACCGCGATCGACCAGCCGAGCTCCGGCAGCGCGCGGTAGGCCGCGACCGGCGCGTGGCCGAGCAGCACGCGGCCGAGCCCCAGCGCGGCGCCGTCGATTTCCTGCACGCGGGCGTCGCGGCTGCCCGCGATCGACGCCAGCAGCGTGAGCGTCTCGTCGGCGGTGCGCGCGCGCAGCTTCGCCGAGGCCGCGAGGACGCTGCCGTCGGCGTCGAGCAGCAGCGCCTCGCGACTGCCGGTCGCGGACTGATCGAGCGCCGCCTCGATCTCGCCCCAGTCGTAGCGCGCGTGCAGGCTGCCGATCGGCGCGGCCGCGAAGTCGTCGCTGAGGGCGAGACCGAAGTCGAGGCTCACCCGGCCGCCTTCACGCCGCGGCCGCGCCAGCGTCACCTGCGTGCCGCGGTAGTCGACGTCGCGCCACGGCGGCGGCGCGACGTAGGCCTCGCCGATGCGGGCGGGATCGCTGGCGGCAACGATGCGCGCGTCGGCGACGCACAGGAGATCGACATAGACGCCGGCGTAGGCCGCGGCGACGTCGGCGAGATAGCGCGCGAGCCGCTTGTCGACGTCCCCGACGCGCATCTCCTGCATGATTTCGAGCCGTTGCCAGCCCTGGATGTCCTGCAGGCGCTCGAACAGCGCGGCGCCGACCTGCTGGCTCAGGGTCTGGGCCTGCGTGACGAGGTTGAGCCTGATTTCGTCGCTCAGGGCGGCACGCGCCCGCGTATAGGCGAGCAGGCTCATCAGCGCGGCCGCGAGCACG
Source organism: Gammaproteobacteria bacterium (assembly GCA_050248455.1). GTDB lineage: Bacteria > Pseudomonadota > Gammaproteobacteria. Next base: position 2,647 of record JBFWSI010000594.1, read on the forward strand.
CTGAAGCCGAGCAGCGCGAACAGCAGCGTGCGCTTGATCGTCATGGCGTGCCCGGCGGCAGCCCGGGTGCGGCGGCGGCGAAGTGCTTCACATCTGGCCCGTTAATTGCCCGCTGCATGGCAGCGGGTCAGAATGATCGACGGTCACCGGATGCAAAGCCGGGACCAGTCGGCACATTGTCTCACCGTCACACGGACGCCGGGATGCGCCCGCCCAACGCAACGACGGACATCCGGCGCGCCGCCGTCGCGCGCCGGCAGGTAAGCCATGCGATCCACATTGCGGCTAGTCGCCCCCTTCCCCCGGCTGGCGCGCGTCCGCGGCGCGACACTCGCCGCGTGCCTCATGCTGCCGGCAGCCGCCGCTGCGTTCGACGCGCACTATGCCTACGGCCAGGGCCTGCAGCTGCCGGCGCTGAACCTCACCTTCGCCGGCTACACCTCGCTGCGCGCGCAGAACCTGC
>JBFWSI010000595.1:0-3104 GCA_050248455.1 Gammaproteobacteria bacterium
GCCCGGGAGGCAGCGTGCAGGAGACGGGCGCGGCGAATTTCCTGCTGCTGCGCGACGGGCAGCTGCTGACGCGCAGCCTCGACAGCTCGTTCCTGCATGGCGTCACGCGCGATTCGCTGCTCACGATGGCGCGCGACCTCGGCTTTCGCGTCGAGGAGCGCGCGTTCGACGTCGCCGAGATACTCGAATGGGTGAAGACCGGCGAGGCGGCCCTGTCGGGAACCGCCGCGGTGCTCGCGGGCGTCGGCACGCTGGTCACGCGCGACGGCGAGCACAAGGTCGGCGACGGCGGGATCGGCCCCGTGACCCGGCGCCTGCGCGAGGCGCTGGTTGCCGTCCAGACCGGTACGGTGCCGGACACGCGGGGCTGGCTCGAGCGCATCTGAGAAGGGCCGCCTGGCCGGCCGCTCAGATCACCAGATCCGCGCCGCGCACTGATCCAGAGCAAGTCGTGCTGCAGATGCGCGGGCTATAATGCCCGAGGTTTTTGCGTTCCTCCCCCCATTCCCCGAGGTTTCCACGATGAAAAGTCTGATGCTTGCCGCCGCCGCCCTGGCGCTTTTCGCCACCGGCCCCGTGCTCGCCGCCGACGCGGGCTGCTCGACCGTGATCGAAGGCAACGACGCCATGAAGTTCAACAAGGCGAGCATCGAGATACCGAAGAGCTGCAAGGACTTCAAGGTCACGCTGAAGCACGTCGGCAAGCTGCCCAAAGCGACCATGGGCCACAACTGGGTCCTGACGAAGACGGCCGACCTGCAGGCGGTGGCCAACGAGGCGCTCAAGGCCGGCGTCAAGAACGATTATGTGAAGCCGGACGACGCGCGCGTGATCGCGCACACGAAGATGATCGGCGGTGGCGAAAGCACCGAGGTGACCGTGTCCGTGGCGAAGCTCAAGGCCGGTGAGGCCTATTCGTTCTTCTGCTCCTTCCCCGGGCACTGGGCCCTGATGAAGGGCACGCTGACCGTCAAGTAACGCGGCCGGGAGTCGGGCCGGGGCCGCCCCTGGCCCCGCCCCCCCTTTCACGCCCCCCGCGGCAGCACCGTGAGGACGCGTGCCACGAACTCGTGGAACGCATCGAGGTAGCCACGCAGGAATTTCGCAGTCGACGCATCGGCGATTTCGCCGGCGTCGTTCAGCATGCCTTCCCGGAACTGGATGTAAGCCTCGGGCGCGTTCATCTGCGGCGAGTTCAGGAAGCCGAGGATGCTGCGCAGATGCTGCTGCCCCACGGCGGTGCCGATCGCGCCGGGCGAGGTGCCGATCACGCCCGACGGGATCTGGGCGAATGAATTCCTGCCCCACGGGCGGCTGGCCCAGTCGATCGCATTCTTCAGGCCGCCGGGGATCGAACGGTTGTACTCCGGGGTCACGATCAGGATCGCATCCGAACCTTCGATGGCCTTCTTGAACTTTCGACCCACTTCCGGGTAGTCGGCGTCGTAGTCGTAGCTGTAGATTGGCAGGTCCGCGAAGCGGATCTCCTCGAACACGAGCTGCGGGGGTGCGAGCTTGAACAGCGCCTGGGCGAGCTTGCGGTTGATCGATTCTTTCGCGAGGCTTCCGATCAGGTATCCGACTTTGTAGGTTTTCACTGTCGTCTCCTCGGGCGGGGGGCGGCCAGTATAGCGAAGGCAGTCCAGATGAAATCCGGCGAGTCCATGCTGCAGTATCCGTTCGGCGACGCGCTGCCCGTGATCGGTAGCACGCTCGAGGTCGCGCCCGGCTTGCGCTGGCTGCGCATGCCGCTGCCGTTTGCGCTCGACCACATCAACCTCTGGCTGCTGCGTGACCGCGACGTCGAGAGCGGCCGCGAGGGCTGGACGATCGTCGACTGCGGTATCGCCAGCGACGCGACCCGCGCCGCCTGGGAGCAGGTGTTCGCCAGCGAGCTGCAGGACCTGCCGGTGCTGCGCGTGATCGTCACGCACATGCACCCGGACCACATCGGTCTGGCGCACTGGCTCACCGAGCGCTTCGGCGTGCGGTTGTGGATCAGCGCCACCGATTTCGGCGCCGCGCGGCTGGCGAGCCAGTCCACGACCGGCTTCGGCGGCGACAGCGCCGCGGCTTTCATGGCCAGCCATGGCCTTACCGACCCCGAGTCGGTGGAGAAGGTACGCAAGCGCAGCAACTACTACGCGAGCATGGTGCCGCAGGTGCCCGCGCGCTTTCGACGCCTGATGGAGGGCAACGAGTTGCGCATCGGCGCGCAGGCCTGGACCTGCCACGCCGGTTACGGCCATGCGCCCGAGCACATCTCGCTGCACTGCCCGGAGCTCGGCGTGCTGATCAGCGGGGACATGGTGCTGCCGCGCATCTCCACCAACGTCAGCGTGCTCGACATCGAGCCCGAAGCCAATCCGCTGCCGCTGTACCTCGCTTCGATCGGGCGCATGCGCGCGCTGCCCGCCGACATACTGGTGCTGCCTTCGCACGGCAAGCCCTTCCGCGGCCTGCATGCACGTATCGCGCAGCTGGTCGCGCACCACGACGAGCGCTTCGCCGCCGTGCTCGACGCTTGCGCACGCGAGCCGCAGACCGCCGCGTCGCTGCTGCCGGTGCTGTTCCACCGCGTGCTCGACCTGCACCAGACCACGTTCGCGATGGGCGAATCGATCGCGCACCTGAACGCGCTGTGGCAGCGCGGCCAGCTGCGGCGCGAGCGCGGCGCGGACGGCATCTACCGCTTCGCCCCGGCCTGAAGCCGGGTCGCGTGGGAGATCTGCGCGGCAGGGAGCCTCAGTGAAACGGCAGCGGCCGGGTCGTGCCGGGGGCCGGAGGCATATAGAAGTCGTGCAGGTATTTCTCGCCCTCGTCATCGAGGACCGTGACCACCGTCCCCAATTCCGGATGGCGCGCGCGGATGCGCTGCGCCGCGAGCATGTGCGCGCCGGAACTCGGCCCGCACAGGAGCCCGTGGGTGCGTGCGAGCCTGCGCATTTCCGCGACCGCATCATCGCTCGAGACGCTGATCGTGTCGCGTACGAGATCGCGATGGCGCGAGAAGATGCCGGGAACGAAGCCGTCGGAAATGCCTTCGATCTGGTGCAGCGCCACTTCCCCGCAAAGTATGGTGCGTGACTCGGACGGCTCCATCG
>JBFWSI010000596.1:0-3102 GCA_050248455.1 Gammaproteobacteria bacterium
CGACGCGCGCGCGCCATTCGTCGAGGCGGGCGAGCAGCGGGGCCGGGTGGTCGGGTTTGCGCGTCATGACCTCGATCCGGGCTTGGCGCGCCGCATCGGCGAGGCGGCGCGTGCCTGTTCGGAGCTTAGCGGTTTCTCGCTCCCGCCGCCCGCCTGCGGGCGGGCCCTCAACCGCGCGTCATGCGGCAGGTCCCCGAAGCCTCGAGCTCCAGCGTCCAGCCGGCCGGCACCAGCACGCTGGTCGTCGCGTCGGTCAGCACCGCGGGGCCGGTGCAGCGATGGCCCGGCGCGAGGCGCTCGCCCGCGTACACCGGCGCCTCGACGAGGCCATCCGCGAAACGCAGCCTGCGCGTGCCGATCCGGGCCTGCGTCGCGTCGCCGTCGCCGCGCGCGGCGGCGAGCGCGGCCGGCGCCGCGATGCGGCCGATCACCATGCTCTCGAGGTTGACGATCTCCACCGCGCTGCCCGCTTCGCTGTAGGTATAGAGCTGCTCGTGACGGCGATGGAAGGCGTCGACGACGGCGGGCAGCGTCGCCGCCGAGATCTCGCGATCGCCGATCTCCACGGTGCATTCGTGGATCTGGCCGACGTAGCGCATCTCGAGGCTGCGCCTGATCTCGATGTCGGCCGCGGTGAAGCCGTCGGCGAGCAGGTTCGCGCGGCCCGTGGCCTCGATGCGGCGGAACGTCGCTTCGATGCGCGCGGGATCGGCGCGCTCGTCGAGGCGCATCGCGAGCGAGGCCAGGTAGTTGTGCTTGACGTGGGAGAGCGTCTGGCCGAAGGCGCAGAGCCCGGACGCGACGCGCGGCACCAGCACCGTCGTCACGCCCATTTCCTCGGCGAGCGCCGCGATGTGGACGCCGGCCGCGCCGCCGGCGCACACCAGCGCGAAGTCGCGCGGATCGTAGCCGCGTTCGATCGACACGCGGCGGATGCCGTTGACCATGTTGCTGTTGACGATCGCATGCACGCTGAGCGCCGCCTGCTCGATATCGAGGCCCAGCGGGATCGCGACGTGGGTCGCGATCGCGCGCCGCGCGCGCTCGAGATCGAGGCGGATGCAGCCGCCGAGCAGCGCGTCCGCTTCGAGGTAGCCGAGCACGAGGTTCGCATCGGTGACCGTCGGGCGCTCGCCGCCCTTGCCGTAGCAGGCCGGGCCGGGCAGCGCGCCCGCGCTCTCGGGGCCGACTTCCAGCATGCCGTAGTCGTTCACGTGCGCGATCGAGCCGCCGCCGGCGCCGAGGGTCTCGACCTGGATCATCGGCACGCCGATGCGATGGCGCAGGAAATCGATGTTGCGATTGAGGTTGGTGTGACCGCCGCGCGTCAGCGTGATGTCGAAGCTCGTGCCGCCCATGTCGACGGTGATGATGTCCTCGATGCCGAACGGCGCGGCGACGAACAGCCCTGCCTGCGGCGCGGATGCCGGGCCCGAGTTGATCGCATTGACGGCGCGCTCGCGCATGTGCGCGCCGGTCGCGAGGCCGCCGTTCGACTGGAAGTAGCGCACGGGCCGCTTCGCGCCGAGCTCGCGGAAGAGATCGTCGATGCGCGCGACGTAGCGCGCCATCACCGGGCTCAGGTAGGCGTTGACGGCGGTGGTCGAGGTGCGCGTGTACTCGCGCACCTGCGGAAAGACTTCCGAGCCGAGGCAGACGAAGGTGTCCGGCATCAGCTCACGCACGATCGCCGCCGCGCGCTGCTCGTGCGCAGGATTCGCGACCGCCCACACGAAGGAGATCGCCACGCTCTCCACGCCCTGCGTCTTGAAGTACGCGCAGGCTTCGCGCACCGCCTGCTCGTCGAGCGGCGTGCGCACGCTGCCGTCGGCGAGCACGCGCTCGCGGATGCCGCGGCGGAGATGGCGCGGCGCGATCAGCGGTGCGCTGGGATAGTCGGGATCGTAACGATGCCCTTCCTCCTTGTGACCGAGCCGGATCTCGAGGCTGTCCTCGTGACCCGCCGTGCACAGCAGTGCCGTCTTCACGCCCTTCATCTCGATCAGCGCGTTGAGCGCGACGGTGGTGCCGTTGATGCAGAGATCGCAGTCGCGCACGATGTCCTCGATCGGGCGCTCCAGCGCGGCCGCGATCTGGCCGAGGCCGTTCCTGATCGCGACGGTGCCGTCCTGCGGCGTCGATGGCGCCTTGAACAGGCGCACGGCGCCGCTCTTCTCGGCGAGGACGAAGTCGGTGAAGGTGCCGCCGGCGTCGATGCCGAGGCGGTACTGGCTGTGCATGGCGCTTTGCATCGGTAGGGTCCTCCTAGGCTGCTTCGGGCGTGCTGACGAGCGGTTCGACCGGCGTGCGGCGCAGCCGCGTCGCTTCGAGATCGAGGCGGCCGTCGGCGTCGATCACGACGCCGTAGTCGAGCGCCGCCCCTGCGCGGCTCACGAGGCCGTTGCGAAAGTCCGCATGGACCTCGGCGGGCGGTCGCTCCCAGGCCGGGCCGTAGCCGCCGCCACCGGGGTTGTAATTGGCGACGCGCTCGCCGGGCGCGACGCTGACGAGCACGTTGCGGCGATGGACTTCCTGCGTCTCGCCGCGCGTGATTTCGAGGCGGCCGAGCTTCGGCTCCACCAAGCCGTTGACGGCGCCCGCGGCGCCGCGCGTCGCGAGCTGGCGGCCTTCGCCGAAGCTCGCGACCGTCATCGTGTGGCCCAGCGGCTCGACCTCCCAGCACGTGCCCGAGCCGCCGCGGTGGCGGCCCGCGCCGGCACTGTCGGTGACGAGGCCGTAGCGGTGGATGAGGATCGGATAGGCGTATTCGAGCAGCTCGATGTCGCCCGAGCTCAGCGCGCCGAAGCAGGACAGCGGGCCGCAGGCGTGCCAGCCGTCCATCTGCCGCGTGGCGCCGGCGCCGGCGATGATCGAGGCGAGCACCATCGTCACGTACTGCTCGCCGGTGCGCGGATCCATGCCCGCGATGTTGATGCCGCTCGCATGCCCCCAGGACGCGGCAACCTGCGCGGGACAGGCCTGCTCGAAGGCGCTGCGCACGGCGTCGGTCAGGGTTTCCATCGGCGTCGTCGTGCAGTTGCAGTGCGGGGCCGTCTCGCTCGCGTTGCACAGCGTGCCGGGCGGCCCGAGATCGACCGTCAC
>JBFWSI010000597.1:0-3102 GCA_050248455.1 Gammaproteobacteria bacterium
AGCAGCGCGAGCGCAAGCGCGCCCGCGATCATCGCGTACTGGAAGCTGCGGTAGTGGATCGGCGTGCCCGAGCCGTCCGGCATGCCGAGCACGGCATAGAACATCGTCCACGCCGCGTCCCAGCCGTCGGCGCGGAAGAACACGCGGCTGATGACCATGATCAGCGCGAAGTTGCTGAACCAGCCGAGCAAGCTCAGCGTGCGCGACAGGCGCGGCATGCGATCGACGCCGAGCTGGCGATAGACCCACAGCAGCAGCCGGTGGCCGAGGAGGAACAGGCCGTTCAGGAAGCCCCACATGACGAAGGTCCACGCCGCCCCGTGCCACAGGCCGCCGATCACCATCGTCAGCATCAGGTTGACGAGGCCGCGCGAGAAGCCGACGCGGTTGCCGCCGAGCGAGATGTAGAGATAGTCGCGCAGCCAGCGCGAGAAGGTCATGTGCCAGCGCTGCCAGAACTCGCGCGGATTGCGGCTGACGTAGGGGTAGAGGAAGTTGCGCGGCAGGGTGACGCCGAACATGCGCGCGAGGCCTATCGCCATCTCGCTGTAGCCGGAGAAATCGAAGTACATCTGCAGCGAGAAGGTCGCGCTGCCGACCCAAGCCATCGCGGTGGTGAGGCCGGTCGGATTCGCATAGGCGAGATCGGCGAGCGGCGCGAGCTGATCGGCGACGAGGATCTTCTTCAGCAGCCCGCCGACGAAGATCAGCGCACCCAGCCGCAGGTTGTCGCGCTCGATCGGCTCCAGCCGCTCCAGCTGCGCGACGAGCTCGGACGCGCGCAGGATCGGGCCTGCGACCATGTGCGGGAAGAAGGTCACGTACAGGGTCCAGGTGCGGAAGCTGATCCGATCCGTCCACTGGCCGCGGTAGACGTCGATCATCACGCTCAGCATGTGGAAGGTGTAGAAGCTGATGCCGAGCGGCAGCACCCAGTGCATCCAGTCGGGCACGCTGGCCGGCTCGCCGGTCGCCGCGGTCCACACGAAGATGAAGTTGTCGGTGAGGAACACGATGTACTTCGCGATCGCGAGCACGATCAGGTTCAAGGTTACGGCGGTCACCACCAGCGCCTTCGAGCGCGTGCGCGTCAGCGCGCTGTAGAACCAGTAGTTGACGCTCAGCGAGCCGACCAGCAGCAACAGGTAGGCGGGCTTCCACGACGCGTAGAAGATGAAGCTCGCGACGAGCAGCACCGTCGCGCGCTGCGCATGGCTGCGCGCGCCGGCATAGAGCGCGAGCACCGCGACGAGGAAGACCAGGAAGCTCGGCGTGTTGAACAGCATCGCGCGATCAGTCGAGCTGGCCGACGCGCGTCGCGCGCGCCAGCGCCGCGAGCCGCGCGGTGAAACGCGTCGCGCCTTCGCGATTGAGGTGGCCGGGATTCGCGAAATAGCGGCCCGCGATCAGATCCCGCACGTCGAACTCGACGACGCCGATGTCGCGCAGCGCGAACTCGGCCTTCATGCGACCGTAGGGGCTGTGCGGCCCGCCGGCGTCGCCGTCGAAGGCGTTCGCGCTGCGCAGCGACGGCGTGAAGAACACCTTCACCGCCGCGCCGGCACGCTGCAGGCGTTCGGTGCTCGCCCAGAAACACTCGAGCACCTGATGGTTCGGCGGGCGACGCGAGGCTTCGGCCTGTCGTTGCAGCTGCGCGGCATCCTGGTTCACGTAGCGATCCGCGGCGCGAAAGCCGGCCGTGTCCTTCGCATTGCCGCCCCAGCTCTCGACCTCGCCGAGCGTGGCCTGCGCGAAGCGGATCAGCTTCGCCGGCTCCTGCAGCGTGCGCAGGCTGTCGGAATAGCCCCACAGCCGCAGCACCGAGCGCAGCCAGTCGCGATAGCGCCCGTGATCGACAAGGCGCTCGCGCGTGTCGAAGAACACTTCGTAGCCGAGACCGCCGACGCGCTGGAAGTAGCCGTCGTCGAGCCCGAACAGCACCTGCTCGATTCTGCCCGGCCCGACGAGCTCGCGCTCGACGAGCCGGGCGATCACGCCCTCGACGTTGCAGGCCTCGGCGCCGGGCAGGCCGAGATTGAAGGCGCGCTGGCCGGTCTCGCGCAGGAAGATCCCGGGATGGATGCCGTTGTCGACGCGGCTGTTGCCGACGACGAGCACCGTCGCCGGCGCGGCTTCGAGCGCGAGCAGCTTGTCCATCGCGCGACCGGCGGCGAACACCGAGCGGTAGCGATACAGGAAGGAATCGGCGTGCAGCACGCCCTCGACGCCGGCGAGCAGCAGCAAAGCGACCAGCGTGCCGACGAAGGGCAGGCGCCAGGGTCTGCCGCCGGGCACGGCGGCCGGATCGTTCGCTGCTGGGATGTCCATTTCTTTCGTTCGCCGCTGGGCCACCGGCCCGCGCCTCGCGGGCCGCGCGAAGTATAGCGGCGGCGCTGCGGGACGACGGTGACGGAATGCCACGATAGCGAACGGACGCGCGACGCTCCCGCGTCGCGATCGCAAGATCGCAATCGTTTACAGACGCAGGCTTCGATCAGCGCAGCAGGACGGGAACGGCAAAGACCGCGACGATCAGCAGCACGAGCAAGAGCGCGGCGCCGAACTGGCGCCAGCGTGCGGTGGACATCAGCGGGCTGCGCGATTTCGGTGCGCTCCGCGCCTCGCGCGCGGGATGGCGCGCGCCCGTCGCGCCGGCCGCCTCGTCGTCGGTGCCCAGCGGGGCCGCGGCCGGTTCCTCCGGATGCGAGCGATCGGGAGTCGCTCCGCGTGCGTGCGTGCTGCCTGTCTTCGCCGTCATGCGACCAGCCTGCCCGCGCGCGGCCCGGCGGGCAGTCGGCGCGGCGCGCCGGCCGCGGTAGGCATTCAGCGCAAAGAGGCCTGCAGCCAGGCCAGCGCCCCGCTCGACTGCCACAAGGCCCGCATGCGTCCGCGATAGGCCCAGGCGTCGAGGACGCGTCCGTACGCCTCGTCCTCCGCGTCCTCCGCGTCCTCTGCCGGGGGCGACGGCAGCACGGGCTTCTCCGCGCTCAGCGTCGCGAGCCAGTCGCCGAGCTCCGTCGTGAGCGCGGCGAGCGCCGCGCGGGCCGCGTCGCTGCGGCCCGCGATGTAAAGCGCCAGCACGTGATTGAGGCGCGCGTATTC
>JBFWSI010000598.1:0-3097 GCA_050248455.1 Gammaproteobacteria bacterium
CGGCAGCTACTTCTCCGGCTCGCACCGTGCGCCGGGCGAAGTGCTGATCCCGCTGAACGCCGACGACGTCCGGCGCGCGACCGCGACCTTGCTCGAGCGCGACGTCGAAGTCATCGGCATCATGTTTCTGAACTCCTTCATCGCGCCGGCGCACGAGCAGCAGGCGCGGCGCATCGCGGAGGAAGTGATCGCGGCGGCGGGACGCAAGCTGCCCGTCGTCTGCTCGGCCGACGTCGCGCCCGTCTCGCGCGAGAACAACCGCATCAAGAGCCTGCTGTTCCAGTGCTTCGCGGCCGAGCTGACGCGCGAAGCGCTGCTCGGCGTCGAGAACGCGGCGCGCGCCGACGGCTACGGCGGGCGCCTGCTGACCTTGCTGTCCTATGGCGGCGCGGTCAACGTCCAGTATCCGCGCCTCTACGAGACCATGGTGTCGGGCCCGATCGGCGGGCTGATGGGCGCGCAGATCGTCGCCCACAAGCTCGGCCTGAAGAACGTCGTGACCGCCGACATGGGCGGCACCAGCTTCGACGTCGGGCTCCTCGTCGATGGCCGGCTCGGGCTGCGCAAGGACGCCGACTTCGCCGGACACCGGCTCGCGCTGCCGATGGTGGCGCTGGACTCGGTCGGCTCCGGTGCGGGCTCCGCGGTGTGGATCGACGAGTACAAGCGCCTGCACGTCGGCCCCGACAGCGCGGGCGCGAAGGTCGGCACCTGCTTCCGCTACGACAAGCTGACGGTGACGGACGTCAACGTCGCCCTCGGCTACGTCGATCCCGACTACTTCCTCGGCGGCAAGGTCAAGCTCGATCGCCAGCGTGCGCTGGAGGCGCTGGAACGGACGGTCGCGATCCCGCTCGGCATCGACGTCTACGAGGCCGGCCGCGGCATCCTCGGCGTCGTCAACACGCAGATGCGCGATCTCGCGCAGGCGATGCTGACCTCGAAGGGCTACGACCCGCGCGAGTTCACGATGCTCTGCTACGGCGGTGCCGGCCCCGTGCACATGTGGGGCTTCACCGACGGCATCCCGTTCGAGGACGTGATCACGATGCCCTGGGCCGCGGGCTTCTCCGCCTTCGGCGCGGCGGGCGCGGAGTACATGCACCGCTACCACCGCGGTTTCGTCGAGCTGGTGCCGAACACGATGGCGCAGGACGACAAGCAGGCGCTCGCGACGCGGCTCGATCGCGCCTGGCGCGATCTCGAAGCCGAGGCGCGCGCCGAGATGAGCGCCGAGGGCGTCGACGTCGCGCACCTCACGTATCGCTACGGCGTCTACGCGCGCTACATCGGCCAGCTCGAGAGCTTCGACACCGTGCTCGACTTCGGGCATCTCGCCCGCGCCGAGGACGTCGATCGCGTGATCGCCGCCTTCGAGGACATGTACACCAAGGTCTATCCGGCCGGCGCGCGCTTCCCGCAGGCGGGCTATTCGATCACGGAGGTCTACCTGCAGGCGGTCGCGCCGAAACCGCAGCCCGAGATGCGCGAGTATCCGCTCGCCGCGCCGGCACCCTCGGCCGCGGCCTTCGTCGGCACGCGCGAGGTCTATCACGACGGCAAGTGGATCGAATTCAAGGTCTGGCAGATGGGCGAGCTGACGGCGGGCAACGTCGTGCACGGGCCGGCCGTGATCCGCGATCCGATGACGACGGTCGTCATTCCACCCGGCAGGCGCGTCGAGTTCGATCGCTGCCTGTGCCTGCATTACCGCTGAGCGCGAACGTAGCGAGGTTGCGATGAACTACGCCGATTTCCAGCATCTCCTATTCGAGCGTCGCCCGCACGGCGTGCTCGTGATCACCATCAACCGTCCCGACTCGATGAATGCGACCAATGCCCGGCTGCACTGGGAGCTGACGCGGATCTGGACCGTCGTGCACGAGGATCCCGAGACGCGCGTCGCGGTCATCACCGGCGCCGGCGACCAGGCCTTCTCGGCCGGCGGCGATCTCGAGTGGATCGCCGGCGCGGTCGGCAAGCCGCAGGCGATACGCGCGATGATGCAGGAGGCGGGCGACGTCGTGTACCGCATGCTCGACTGCGACAAGCCGATCGTCTCGGCGATCAACGGCGTCGCGGTCGGCGCCGGCCTCGCCGTCGCGCTGCTCGCCGACGTCAGCATCATGGCCGAGAACGCGCGGATCACCGACGGCCACGTGCGCATCGGCGTCGGCGCCGGCGATCACGCCGCGATCCTGTGGCCCATCCTGTGCGGCATGGCAAAGGCGAAGTATTACCTGATGACCGCGGACTTCATCGACGGCCGCGAAGCGGAGCGCATCGGCCTCGTCAGCCTCTGCGTGCCGCCGGCCGAGCTGATGGAGCGCGCACTGAAGATCGCCGATCGCCTGGCCCAGGGCAGCCAGCCCGCGATCCGCTATACGAAGAAGTCGCTGAACAACTGGATGCGCCAGGCCGGCCCGATCTTCGACGCCTCGCTGGCGATGGAGATGCTGTGCTTCCTCGGCGAAGACGCCGCCGAAGGCGTCGCCGCCGTGCGCGAGAAGCGCGCGCCGCGGTTTCCGAGCGCGCAAGGGTAAATGGCGGCGCCGTTTTCGTAGCCTGGGTGGAGCGCATAGCGCGCCACCTGGGGTCGGCGGCTGTCGGTGCGCCGATCCCGGATTTCGCGGCGCGGAATCCGAGAGGGGGGTTCGTCACGTCTCTTTCATGATTACGGGTGACGCGGGCTTCATGGCAGTTGGGCTGACGAAGGAAGCCCAACTGCTATCGAAGCCCAGGCGTTTTCACGCCTGCCGACTTCCACGCCAAACGCGGCGACGATCAACCGGTACTTGACTGAATTTGAGCGATGCCGTCGACCATCCGGTGAAAGCAGGTCAAGTCCCGCAGCCCGGGACCGTCGTTGCCGTTTTATTGGTCACTGCCTATAGTCGAATCAGAAATTTACAGATGGGAGCCTGGATGATACGACACATCCGTCCAAAATCATTGCGACGAATTCGTCGTCTATTGAGTCTTGCATAAATTGTGGAACTTAGCGCCATAGCGACGATCGGATCGACCAGGAGATACACTGGAGCCGATGTCGATGCGCAAACACTCCCAAGCTGAACTCGAGAAGCGTCGTATTCGT
>JBFWSI010000599.1:0-3097 GCA_050248455.1 Gammaproteobacteria bacterium
CGCGGGTCGACGATTGGGGCCGGCACCACCGTCACCGAGGACGTCGAGCCCGAGCGCCTCGTGATCAGCCGCGTGCGGCAGAAGTCGATCGCGGGCTGGCAGCGGCCGCGCAAGCCGAAGAAGGACTGAGCTGCGCGCGCGGCGAGCGAGTCGCACCGCGCGCCGACCGAATACCACCGGACGCCGACCGGCGCCCGAGCTCCACGAGGAGGAACCCGAGCATGAGCCTGGCCACCGCGGATCTCTACGACCAGCACGGCGAGACGCTGCAGATCGCCGCCCCCGTCTTCCGCGACTACGGCGGTGACATCGCTTTCGAGGGCACGGTCGTCACCTTGAAAGTGTTCGAGGACAACAGTCTCGTGCGCAGTACGCTCGAGGAGCCCGGCGACGGTCGCGTGCTCGTCGTCGACGGCGGCGGCTCGCTGCGCTGTGCGCTGGTCGGGGACATGCTCGCCGAGCTCGGCCGCAAGAACGGCTGGGCCGGCATCGTCGTCTACGGCTGCGTGCGCGACGCGGAGGTGATGTCAAAGATGTCGATCGGCATCAAGGCGCTGGCCACGAATCCGCGCAAGAGCGTGAAGAAGGGCGAAGGCGCGCGCGACGTGACGCTGCGCTTCGCCGATCTCGTCGTCGAAGCGGGCCAGTACCTCTATGCGGACCGCGACGGCATCGTGATCGCGAAGCACAAGCTGGACTGAAGACATGGACGCGCCAGGGAATGCGAGCTTCACCGTTGCCTGCGTGCAGAACTGCGCGGAGGACGACGTCGCCCGCAACATCGACGAAGCCGTGCGCCTCGTGCGCCAGGCGGCAGCCGCCGGCGCGGAGCTCGTGTGCCTGCCCGAGAATTTTACCTGCCTCGAAGAGCGCGACGCGCTGTACCTCGAGCGCGGGTATGCCGAAGCCGAGCATCCGGCGCTCGCGGTCTTTCCGGCGCTGGCGCGGGAGCTCGGCGTCGTGCTTGCGCTGGGCTCGCTGAGCATCCGGCTGCCGCAGGGCCGCGTGCACAACCGCAGCTACGTCATCGACGCGCAGGGCGCGATCCTCGGCACCTACAACAAGATCCATCTCTTCGACGTGCAGTTGAAGCAGGGCGAGATGTACCGTGAATCGGCGACGGTCGAGCCCGGCGCTGCGCGCATGCTGGTCGATCTGCCGTGGGGGCGGCTCGGGCTCAGCGTCTGCTACGACCTGCGCTTTCCGCATCTCTATCGGGCGCTCGCCCAGGACGGCGCGGATTTCCTCGCCGTGCCGGCCGCCTTCACCGCGACGACGGGCGAGGCGCACTGGCACGTGCTGGTGCGCGCACGGGCGATCGAGAACGGCTGCTACGTGTTCGCGGCCGGCCAGTGCGGCCGGCGTCGCTGGGGCCGGCGCACTTACGGCCATTCGCTGATCGTCGATCCGTGGGGCACGGTGCTCGCCGACGGCGGCAGCGAGCCCGGCTACGTGCTCGCCGCGGTGGACCCCGCGAAAGTCGCCGAGGCGCGCGCGATGATCCCTGCGCTGTGCCACGATCGGCCCTACGGCCGGACGTGAACGGCGCGCAGGCGAAGTTCAGCGCGAGTTCATCCCCTCGCGCGCAGGCTGCGAGGCCCGGTGTCGCTGAGGACACCTTCCGCTAAGATGCGCCGCATGCGTTGCCTGGTCTTGCCGTTGATCCTGTCGTTCTCGTTCGCGCCCGGCGTCGCGGCACAGGACTGGCTCGCGCAAGGCTTCGTCGGCGGGCCCGGGCCCTCGCCGCTGGAAGCGCCGCCGAGTCTCGGCAACCTGCCGTCCGGCGCGGGCATCGGTCCCGATCAGGCCGCGGCGATCGCGCGCGCGCAGACCGGTGGGCGCGTGCTGGACGCACAGCAGCTTCCCGGGGGCGGCACGTCCGCCTTCGCGGTGCGCCTGCTGCTCGACGCCGGGCGCGTGCGCACGGTGGTCGTCGACGGCCAGTCCGGTCGCCTGCGCTGAAGCGGAGCACCGATGCGCCTGCTCGTCATCGAGGACGAACCGAACCTGCTCGCGACTCTCGTCTCGCGCCTGCGTGAGGAAGGTTATGCCGTCGACGAGGCGGCAAACGGCCGCGACGGCCACCACGTCGGCGCCGAATATCCGATCGATCTCGCGATCGTCGATCTCGGCCTGCCCGACATTCCCGGCACCGAAGTGATCAAGCGCTGGCGCACGGCCGGGCTCGCTTTCCCGGTGCTCATTCTCACCGCGCGCGGCAGCTGGGAGGACAAGGTCGCGGGGCTGGAGCTCGGCGCCGACGACTACCTGGTCAAGCCTTTCCACACCGAGGAACTGCTTGCGCGCGTGCGCGCGCTGATGCGCCGTGCGGCCGGGTGGTCGGAGCCGAAGCTGCGCTGCGGGCCCTTCGTGCTCGACACGTCGGCCAAGACCTTCAGCGCCGACGGCAAGCCGATCGAGCTCACCGCCTTCGAATACAAGGTGCTGGAATATCTGATGCTGCACGCGGGGCGCGTGGTGTCGAAGACCGAGCTCACCGATCATCTCTACGAAGAGGACACCGATCGCGACAGCAACGTGCTCGAAGTGATCGTCGGCCGCCTGCGCCGCAAGCTCGATCCCGAGCGTACGCTGAATCCGGTCGAGACTTCGCGCGGTCAGGGCTATCGCTTCCGCTTCGAACGCGCGACCTCCCGGCCCGACGCCTGACGCGTCGACGGCGCCGCTGCCCCGTCGATGCCGCTGTCGCTGAACTCCCGCATCCTCGTCGCCGCCGGCGTCGTGCTGGTGGCATTCTTGGGTGTCGCGAGCTACGGCATCGATCGCAGCTTCCGCGACACCACGCTCGCCGCCGTGCACGAGCGGCTCAAGGCGCAGGTCTACATGCTGCTCGGGCTGGCGAACTTCGATACGCCGAAGGCCCCGCCGATCCCCGCGGTGCTGCCCGATCCGCTGCTGTCGATGACCGATTCCGGCCACTACGCGCAGATCTTCGACGGCGAAGGCACGCTCGTATGGCGCTCGCGCTCGATGCTCGGCTTCGCGGTGCGACCGCCGCCGCAGAACCCGCCCGGCGAGTTCGTGTTCGAGGAAACCGTGTCGTCGACCGACGAGATCCTGTTCTGCACGAGCTACG
>JBFWSI010000600.1:0-3089 GCA_050248455.1 Gammaproteobacteria bacterium
CTGACAGCTGCGCTTTCGTAACCCGGGTGCAGCGCGCAGCGCGGAACCCGGGATCCTGGACGAGTCGATTCCCGATCCCGGGTTTCGCTACGCTGCACCCGGGTTACGAAAGGGCCTTGCGCGCGGTGGCGCCGCTGCGCTTCGTTACGCCCGAATCATCCGCGACGGCGTATACACCAGCACCAGCTCGCCGCGCTGGTTGCGCACTTCGTTGCGCGTCGTGACGACGCCGCGGTCGCCGCGCGAGGTCATGCGTGCCGCCGTGACCTCGACCCACACTTCGAGCGTGTCGCCGACGTAGACCGGCGCCTTCGTCTCGAGATTGCAGCCGAGGAAGGCGAGGCCTACGCCCGACAGCGCGCCGCTCGAGATCACGAGCCCTTCGGCCAGTGCGAAGCTCATCGCGCCGGGGATGAGCCGGCCTTCGAAGCCGAGCTCGCGCGCGGTCTCGGCGTCGAGGAACAGCGCTTCGTTGAAGCCGCTGTTCGTCACGAAGGCGAGCAGATCGTATTCGGTGACGGTGCGGCGCTGCGTGCGCCAGCGCAGGCCGACGGGTTGCTGGTGGAAGCGCTGCGCGTTGACGAATTCCTCGGGACGTTCGGCCATGCTCACGGGCTGCTCCTGGGCGATAGGGACACCGGAGCCTAACATTCCCCTCCGCCCGCTTGTACCCCGGTGCTCTCTTGCACCGGCCCTGCGCGCCGGCTCGTGGGCTGAATGAATCTAGCCACGGAGGGCGCGGAGGAAGAAAAGGATTGTTCGAAACCTCCGCAGTGCCGACGCCAGTGGTCGTGAGCGAGTCGCGGAGGCGCAGGCCCAATCATCTCGCCCTCCGTGGCTATATAGCTGAGCGTAAATCCGCTCCACTGGCAGTTCGATAGCGTATGCCCGTGTGGAAAACCTCCGACGTCATGCCCGCGCCAGCGGGCATCCACGCACTCCCCCGGCGTCCAGCGCGGAAAAGAAGGATCGCCCGACGGAAAGCTCCTCGTCCGGCGTGGATTCCCGCTGGCGCGGGAATGACGGTAATCAACACGCACCGGAGCGTATTTATGCTCGGCTATATGGATTAATGGGGCATCTCGGATAACACCGACGCGCCCGGATGGCTCGGCGCTTCACCACCGCTGCACGAGGATCAGGAAGCCCGGGATCCAGCACGTCAGCACGCCGATCGCGATCGTCGCGAAGGGCAGCAGGCGGCCGAACTCGAAGCCGCGCACGAGGGCGAGGAAGTACATCAGCCACAGCGAGCCCCACACCAGCCAGAACACGCCGAAGCGCGGATCGGGGCTGTCGAAGGCGAGGAGGGCGCAGGGCACCGTCGTGATCGCGATGAAGAGGCAGAACCAGCCGAAGCCGCGCATGTCGAGCGCCAGCCACATGCAGATCGCGACGTACAAGTAATTGAAGGCGAAGAGCATCACGCAGGCGACCGGGAAGTAGTCGGGAGGCGCTGCCGCCCGCACCAGCATCACGACGCCGATCAACAGCGCCAGGCAGCCCGTCATGAAATTGAGGACGGCGCTCGCGCGGGTGTCGATGAGGCCGAGGCCGCCGACGCCGTTGATCAACAGCACGCCGCCGACGAACAGCAGGATGATTCCCAGCATGTGCACTCCCAGTCCGGCGTGTGATTGTGACGAAGCCTCTCGCGGCGTCGCCGTCGCGCGCGGAGGGGGCCGGTCTTGCGCCGGCTTCGCGGGATGCTAACCGAGGGTCTTAGCGCTAGCCAGTGGCGCAAGACGGCGCGAACGTGCTGCGCCGCAGGCGCGACACCACGCGCAAGGCGCCGATGAAGCGCGGCTCAAAGCAGCTTCGCGAAGCTCAGCTCGTGGCCGTCCGGATCCGTCAGGTGGAAATAGCGCTCGCCCCACGCCGCATCGCGCGGCGGCGCCTCGGGCGTGTAGCCGGCGGCGACGGCGAGCGCATGCATCGCGTCGACGTCGTCGACGTGGAAGATCGCGCGGCCCCACCACTGCCACTGTTTCTCTGGGCCGACGAGAACCAGATTCAAGTACTGGCTGCCGCAGTGGAAGGACGTGAAGTCGGCGGCCTCGCCGCCATAGCGCAGCGCGAAGCCGAGCGTGCGGTAGAAGCCGACCGCGCGCGCCATGTCGTGCGTCGCGAGCGTCAGCGCAACGATCGAGCGGACGGCCACGGCGGCGCTCAGCCCAGGCGCGCGATCAGCCAGCGCCCGATGTCCGCGATCTGCTCGGCGCAGACGGCGTGCTCCATCGGATAGGTGCGATAGGTCGGGTCATAGCCCAGGTCGCGCAGGCGATCGACGGTCAGGCGGCCCATCAGCTCGGGGACCAGCGGATCGAAGAGCCCGTGGTGGACCTCGATCGGCAGCGCCCTGTTCGCCGCCGCCGGCACCACGTCCGCGGCGGTCGCGAAGTAGGTCGACAGCGCGAGCAGGCCGGCGAGGCGATGGGGGTAGCTCAGCGCGAGCTGCAGGCCGACGGCACCGCCTTGCGAGAAGCCGGCGAGCACGATGCGCTCGCCGGCGATGCCGCGCTCGCGCTCGCGATCGAGCAGCTCGGCGACGCGCGCGGCGGAGGCGAGCAGGCCGGCGCGATCGGCACGTCGATCGAGCTCCATGTCGAGGATGTCGTACCAGGCCGGCATGCGATAGCCGTTGTTGATCGTCACCGGAATCGACGGCGCATGCGGGAACACGAAGCGCACGGCGAGCGTGTCCGGCAGGCCGAGCTCGGGGACGATGGGCTCGAAGTCGTGGCCGTCGGCGCCGAGCCCGTGCAGCCAGACGACGGCCGCGGTGGCCGGCGTGCGCGGGTCGAGCTCGACGCAGGGCAGGAGCGCCATGGAGCCTCCGATCGATGGCAAGGAAAGAGTCCGCGAGTGTAGCGCCGAACGCGCGCCGATCCAGCCGGCAGGCGCTCAAGCATCCGTCGCCGGCGCCGCTAAGCAGTCGAGGGTCAATGGCCGCTCGAGGGCCTTGCGCCCTCGCATCCGAACGCGCTCCACATAGCCCGGATGAGGGCAGCGAATCCGGGATCGGGCATCGCGGATCGCGAAGAATCCCGGTCCTGCCGAGCAGGCACGAATGGAGCACTGCGCACGAC
>JBFWSI010000601.1:0-3089 GCA_050248455.1 Gammaproteobacteria bacterium
GGCGGCCGACGCGCTGACGGCCACTTTGACGATCGACGCACCGGCCTTGGTCTGTTGTCCGCTCATACGGATATCCGCGGGACCGTTTACTGTTGCCGCGCCAGGTAGGCGTCGGCCTGGTGGCCGACGAGATCGACGAGATCACCCATTGCGACGGCCATGTCGATGCGATGCAGACCCCAGTCACGGCGCAGCCGGCTGCCGAGGATCAGGTCGCCCGGTATGTCGTGGGTACGCACGTCGTCCTCCTGCGCGTTGACGCGGATCGCGAGATACGTGACCGGGCCGTCCGAGACGCACCGCGCGCTGGCGAGGCCCGGCGTCGCAACGAACGGCGTGTCGATCGGCCGCGGCGGTGTGGTCCACGGATAATCGTGCGGCGTCCATTGCTCTGCCACGGTCGGGAAATAGCTGTGCAGCAGCGCCGGCCCGCCGGCGAGATCGGCGGGGTTCGTGCACAGTGCACGCGAGTCGTTCACCGGCGCCTGTGTCAGCGCCGGGACCGCGCGACCGAACAGTCCGTCGGGTGGCGGCGGAGCACCGTCGCGGAAGGTGACATAGGAGATCACGCATCCGGTCTGCGTCGGCGCGCGGCAGGCCGGAACGTGGCGGAACGTTCCGCCGACGTCGGCATTCTCAGGCACCACGACATTGACGCCGAGCAGGATCGCGGAGACCAGCTGCGCCTGTATCGGCTTGCCGTCGATCTCCTCGCTGATCAGTTGCGTCAGCACGAGCGCCCCCTGGCTGTGGCCGATCAATACGACACCGCGACCATGATTGTCATGCGACAGGTAGTGGCGCCACGCAGCCCGCACGTCTGCATATGCGAGCGCCCTGTCGGGCGGCTCGCTCGTGTTGCCAGCGAGGCGCGCGCGCAGGCCGGTCAGCGTCGCCTGGCGGTACATCGGCGCGAACGTACGGCATTTCGCCGCGAAGCGGGCGAACTGCGCCTGGACGACGAAATACTCCTCGGGGCCGGGAACGAGATCGCTGTTGCCGCCGGGATCGAACGACACGGTCGGGTAGACGTAGAAGCAGTCGATCGGCGGATCGGCGGCCGGCGTAAAGGCCTCGCGCGTCATCCCGCCATCCGCGGCGATGACCGTCGTCGTCTGGTCCTGCACGCAGGCATCGGCGCGCGCCCCGCGGCACAGCCAGTTCGCATCGGGACCGTAGTCCGTCGCGGGCGCGGCACCCTCCCCGACCGGTGACGCGACGGCTGGCAGCTGCACCGCACCGGCACACAGTGCGGCGACCCACATCGCACGGATCACGGTGATCGCCATCACGCGCCCCCTTCTGATTCGCCTCGTGCCGCGCTCCGGCATCGCGGTTGCGTACATCCGCGGCCCTCGCCGTGATGGCCGGCGCGGGCCCCGATTCAGATATTCACTCACACTAGCATGAATGTTTTGTCACGCAAAGCGTGGCCGCCCGCGGACCGTCGTCAGGCCGCGTCCGCTGGCGAGCGGCGATCACCGGCGCGATCGAGCGCTCGCAGCATCGCGGCAGCGGCCTGCAGGTCGAGCGTCTCGAAACCTTCGGTGAACCGGTCATGGATCGTCGCGAGCAGACGCCGCGCCCGGCGGCTGTCGCCCTGCCTGGCCAGGATGCGCGCCAGCGTCAGGGTCGAACGCAGCTCCCACGAGAGTGCGGACTGACAGCGTGCGATGCGGCAGGACCGGATCAGCAGACGCACGGCGCGCGCCCGGTTGGCCTGCGATTTCGCAATCAGCGCCTCCGCCTGCACGCGCAACAGTTCCGGCAGATGCACGGCCTCCTGGCCGCGCACCGCCTCGCGCCTGGCAGCGCGGATGATGGCGAGTGCTTCGTCGGCTCGCCCCGTATCCACCAGGCCGCCAGCCACCCAGCATGCAATGAATGTCCGCACGACGTTCTGTCGCTCGCCGGCCATTTTCTGCAACGCGTCGGACAGCATTGCCGTGCCCTGCTCCACGTCCTTGCGGCCGATCAGCAAGGCGCCCCGCATCGCGAGCGCGACGGCGTGGAAGGGCTTCAGTACGGGCCAGTGCGTATGGCTCGCGAGCTGGTCGAGGACTTCCCGCGCCGCATCCCAATGGCCGCACCACAGATGGACCGGCGTCGTGTAAAGCAGCGCGAAGCATGTATCGAGCGGCTTGCCGGATCGCATCGCCGTATCGACGGCCTGCCGGGCGACTGCGACCGCGCGCTCCGGATGGCCGCCAAGCCACAACACGCGGGACGATGTGATCAGCGCGCGAACACGATGATCCGTGCCGCACAACTGCAGGCTCCGCCCGCCCGCGCGCGCAAAGCCCGCGTCGAAATGCCGCCTGGCCGCCGCCTGATCGCCAAGAAAATGCCAGGCCACGCCCTGCATCAGATCGGAGATCGCGAGGCAGGTCGCATCGTCGACTTCCCGCGCGGCCACGTCCCATTCGCGGGCTGCCGCGAGTGCTTCGCGAAAGCTGGCGACGCGCGTCAGGAAAACGTGTCGCGTCGCGAGCATGCGCAATCGCTGCGCCGGCTCATCGAGGGGACGGGCGAGCTCCATGCCGCGCGCGATCGCCGACAGGACATCATCGCTGTTCCCGCGTATCCACAGCGAAGATATGGCCCACGTGCTCCGCAACAGCATTTCCTGCCTGCCGCCACGCGTGCTTTCATCGAGCGCGCCGATCGCCGCGGCACTCCATTTGTAGGCTTCGCCGAGCAACGACAACTCGAAGAACACCGGTACGGCGGCCGCAGCCAGATCGGTTGCCAGCACCCTGTCGAAATCTTCCGCGCGCTGCGCGAAGCACCACTCGAGGGCCGCACGCACGTTCCCGAGGTGCTCTCGCAGCGCATGCGCCCGGCCGGTGTACTCCAGATCGATCTGCCCGCCGTGGCGCGAATCGAGGAGCCTCACGAAATGTCCGGCATGACGTCGCGCGACAACGTGAGCCTCACCGCTCTCCTGCAGCTTCTGCCGCGCATAGATGCGGGTCGTCTCGAGAAGCCGATAGCGTGTCGCACCGTCCTCGCAGCCCGTACCGGGCAGCGCGGAGACGAGCGACTTCGCAACCAGCGCATCGAGTGCGCCGATCGAAGCGGCTTCCTCC
>JBFWSI010000602.1:0-3080 GCA_050248455.1 Gammaproteobacteria bacterium
ACCAGGGCTATCTCCCGCTCGACGACTGCAAGCGCATCATGGAGCGCTTCGGCACGCAGGTGATGCCGCACTACAAGTGAGGGCCGTCGAGTAGTAGCCCGGGTGCAGCGTAGCGAAACCCGGGCCAGTGCCGGTTCATGCGCCGAATGAATTTAGCCACGGAGGGCACGGAAGACACGGAGGAAGAGAGGGATTGATTGGGCGGTACCGCAACGCCTGTGCCGATGGAAGCGTTGGCCGGGCGGCGGCTGTTCATCACCAATTCTTTCTTCCTCCGTGCCCTCCGTGGCTATATCGCCGAGCGTAAATCCGCTCCACTGGCGGTTCGACAGCGTATGCCCGTGTAGAAACCTCCCCCGTCATGCCCGCGCCAGCGGGCATCCACGCACTACCTCGGCGTCCAGCGCGGAAAAAGAAGAATCGCCCGACGAAGGCCGACGGTAAACAGCACGCAGTGGAGCGCATTTACGCCCAGCTATATAGATCAAGCAGCATTTCAGCAGCTACCGACCTGGCGGAGTTCGCTGCGTTCATCCGGGCTACGAAGATTTTCCGTAGCCCGGAAGGAGCGAAGCGGAATCCGGGGTTCGGCATGTCCCGGTCCGAAGACGCCGATCAGAACGCATCCAGCGCGTCCAGATCGTCGATCGCCGTGCTCATGCGGCGGATGAACTCCAGCGAGGTGGCGGGCGGCTGCATCTTCGGGGCTTCGGGCGGCTGGCCGAGCGTGCCGGTCCACCAGGCGAGCGCGTTGAAGAGGTTGCGGCGGTAGAGTTTGAAGGTCTCGTCGAAGCTCGGCGGCGTCGCGCCGCAGGCACGCAGCCGATCGAGGTAGTGCCGTATCAGATCCTGCTCGTGACGACGCCGATCCGCGGGCTCGAAGGCCGTCGAGATCGCATAGGCGAGATCGCGCGCGCCGTTGCCCTTGCAGCTGCACTGCCAGTCGTTCAGCCCCATCACGTTGCCGGGCGCGACGTACCAGTTCTTCAGGTGCACGTCGGAGTGGATCAACGTGCGCGGCAGCGTCGCGTGCTCGGCGACCGACTTCAGCGTCGCGGGCCATACCTCGTCGCGCCGGGCATAGAGCCGCGGCGGAATCACCGCCTCGGCGTCGACGAAGCCGCGCGCGCAGGCCGGGCCGAAGCCCGCGAGCTCGACGGTCGCGGCGAAGTAGTCTTCCCAGTGGTTGAAGCCGCCCAGCGTCGCGAACTTCGCCGGGCTCGCGTAGTACTCGCCGTGCAGGCGCGCGAGCAGGTCCATCTGGCTCCTGCCGCGCGCGAGATCCATCGGCGTGTCGATGCGGCCGAACTCCACGCGCTCGCGCAGATCGTGCATGACGATGATCGAGTTGAAGCTGTCGGGATCGTATTTCGCGTAGTACGCGACGGGCGCTTCGATCGGCAGCGTCGGCCGCACGTGGTTGTAGAAGTTCGCCTCGGCCGCGATGCCGTTGTTCATGCCGAGGATGTAGCGGTTCTGCAGCGCCGGCGAGCCCTTGCAGAAGACGCTCGCGGGCCAGCCCGCGCTGCGCGCGTGCGCCGCGTCCGCGTACTGCAGATGGATGCGGCGCCGGCTCGACGTGCCCTCGTCGACCTCGTCGAGCCGGAAGCCCTGCACCGCGATGCCGGGATGCGCGGGGCTCAGCACGGCCGTCAGCCATTCCGTCGTGATCGTGTCGTAGCCGAGCGGGATGTGCTCGCGCGTGCGCGGGACGCGGCCCGCCGCGCGCTCGCGCTCGTAGTGCGTCCGGATGCGTTCGAAGCGATCGTTCATGAGCTCACTCCCCTTGGCGGTCTGGCGCCGCGATTGCGATCAGAGCCGTGCTGCGCGCTCGACGGTGTTCGCGCTCATGTCGAGCCAGCGCGCGGCATGACCGTCCGCGACCTGTTCGACCAGATCCTGCGAGAACATCACGATGCGCTCGCAGCCGGCGTCCGCGTAGGCTTTGAGCGTGGCGTCGGATATCTTGCCGCCCTGCGGGTCGACGAAGGGACTCAGGATCAGCGTCGACGGATCGCGGCCGTTCGCGCGCATCATCTCGCGCAGCTCCCGCGCTTCCTGCGCGAAGCTCGTCGGATCCTGCGCGAGCGGACACCAGCCGTCGTAGTGCTTCGCGATCCGCGCCAGCGATTTCTCGCCGTGGCCGCCGAGCAGGAAGGGCGGTCCGCCGCGCTGCACGGGCTTCGGCTCGCAGCGCACGGGCGGGAAGTTGATCTGCTTGCCCGCATAGGACGGCGAGTCCGCGGTCCACAGCGCGCGCATCGCTTCCGCGGTCTCGCGCATGCGCTGCCAGCGCGTCGCGAAGCGCGCGCCCATGATCTCGGTTTCCTCGCGCAGCCAGCCGGCGCCGATGCCGAGGATCACGCGCCCGCCGGAGTAGTAGTCGAGGCTCGCGACGGCCTTGGCGGTAACGAGCGGCTCGCGCTCGGGCAGCAGGCAGATGCCCGTCGCGAGCTTGAGCCGGCGGGTGACGCCGGCGACGACCGTCAGCGCGATCAAGGGATCGACCCAGCGCCCGTAGTGCTCGGGCAGCGGGCCGCCGAAGGGATAGGGCGTCAGCTCGCCGCGCGGGATGATGGGATGCTCGGGTATCCACAGCGAGTCGTAGCCGAGCTGCTCGGCCTGTTGCGCGAGCGTCGGAAGAGGGCCGGACTGGGCCGTCGCGGTCATCACGAAACCTACCTGCATGGGTCGACCTCCAAACGGCCGCCGGCGGCGCGCCGTCGATGAAACAAAGGGGCCTTACCTTAGCGCCCGGGCGTCGAGCTCACCAGTCGCCGAACGGGGAGATCGCGCCGTGCGTCACGCGTGCGCCTGTGCCGCGGCCCCGGCGCGCTCGTCGAACCAGTCGGGCCAGCCGGCGGCGAGGTTCTGCGCCCGCGCGAGCTCGCGTTCCTCGGCGCTCGCGAACTTCAGATCCCACTCGCGCAGCGCCGGCATGATGATCGTGTGCCACAGCGGCGGCACCAGCGCGGTCAGGAAGCACAGGAAGACGTTCGGCATGCGTATCGCGGTCGTGTCCGGCTTGAGCTTGTAGTAGGGAATGTAGGAGTCGAGATGATGATCGGCGTGATTGGTGA
>JBFWSI010000603.1:0-3078 GCA_050248455.1 Gammaproteobacteria bacterium
TGATCTCCTCGCGCACGATCGGCTTCCACTACGGCAAGCATCACAAGACCTATGTCGACAACCTCAACAAGCTCATCGCCGGCACGCCGTTCGCGGATCAGTCGCTGGAACAGATCGTCAAGGCCACCGCCGGCAAGGCCGAGCACACCGGCATCTTCAACAATGCCGCCCAGGTCTGGAACCACACTTTCTACTGGTACTGCCTGCGTCCGAACGGCGGCGGCGAACCGCCGCAGGCCTTGAAGCAGAAGATCGAGGCGTCCTTCGGCAGCGTCGACGCGCTGAAGAAGGAACTGCTGACGGCGGCGACGACGCAGTTCGGCAGCGGGTGGGCCTGGCTGGTCAAGGACGGCGACAAGCTCGCCGTCACCAAGACCCCCAACGCCGAAGTCCCGTTGACCAGCGGCAAGACACCGCTGCTGACGATCGACGTGTGGGAGCATGCCTACTACCTCGACTACCAGAACCTGCGTGCCGACTACGTCAACGCGGTGCTCGACAAGCTGATCAACTGGGAGTTCGCGGCGGCCAACCTCGGCTGAGCGTCGCCTCCGCGCACCGCGTCGACGACGCGGCGCGCGGGTCCGGCGATCACGCGTCTTCATAGCCCGGGCGGAGCGCGCAGCGCCGGGATGGCGCGTCGGCGCGGTGAAGATCCCGGGTTCCGCTACGCTGCACCCGGGCCACGAATGCGTATCCGCCCGGCGTCTGATGACAATGGCGAAACCCGGGACGGCGCATTACGCTGCGTCGTGACGGGCGACGGTCGCCCGCTCGGGCGGACCCTCATGGATTTCGATTTCGACGACAGCGCGCAGAGCTTCCGGGCGACGTTGCACCGCTACGCCGCTACGCGCCTGCTGCCGGAGTATGCGCGCTGGGATCGCGGCGAACGGCTGCCGCGTGAACGCGTGCGCGAGCTCGGCGAGCTGGGCGTGCTCGGCATCCGCGTCGCGGCCGACTACGGCGGCAGCGACGGTGCCTACGTGCTGGCCGGCATCGCCGCCGAGGAGCTCGGCCGCGGCGACTTCAACTTCACGCTGTTCCTGCAGCTCTCGCTGATCGCAGCCGAGCTCATCGGCGGCCACGGCACCCCCGAGCTGCGCGCCGCGCTGCTGCCCGGTCTCGCCTGCGGCGAGCGCCTGATCGCCTTCGGCCTGACCGAGACCGGGGCCGGATCGGATGCCGCGGCAATCCGCACGCGGGCGACGCGCGACGGCGACACTTACGTGATCGACGGCGAGAAGACCTCGATCAGCCTCGCCGGCTGCGCCGACGACTGCATCGTCTTCGCCCGCGTCGACGGCGCGTCCGGGGCGCAAGGCATCGGTGCCTTCGCAGTGCCGCTGACGGCCGCCGGCGTCACGCGCGAGGTTTACCGCAGCGTCGGCGAGAAGCTGTCCGAGCGCGGCGCGCTGCGCTTCGAAGGCGTGCGCGTGCCGGCGACGCATCGGCTCGGTGCCGGCAGCGGCTTCGTGCAGGCGATGGAAGCCTTCGACTACAACCGCGCGATCATCGCGCTCGCCTGCATCGGCGCCGCCCAGCAGTCGCTGGACGAGACCGTGGAATACACGAAGCAGCGCCAGACTTTCGGCAAGCCGCTCGCGCTGCGCGAGGGTGTCGCCTTCCAGATCGCCGAACATGCGACGCGGCTCGCCGCCGCGCGGCACCTCGCCTACCACGCGCTGTGGCTGCGCGACTGCGGGCGGCCGCACACGAAGGAAGCCGCAATGGCGAAATGGCTGGGCCCGAAGAGCGCCGTCGATGCCATCCACGCCTGCCTGCTGCTGCACGGCTGGCCCGGTTACGACGAAACGCTGCCGTACGGCCAGCGCCTGCGTGACGTGCTGGGCCTCGAAATCGGCGACGGCACGCCGGAAATCATGAAGGGCGTGATCGCGCGCGAGATCTACGGCCGCGAGTTCACGTCCTTCCGTTGAACCTCTCACCGCACGGGATTACGACCATGCCCTTCTTCGACGCCAACGAGACCACCCGCCAGCTCGCCGCCCGCATCGGCGCCTTCATGGACGCACACGTCTATCCGGCCGAGGCGCAATACCTGAAGGAAGCCGAGGAGCTCGGGCCCTGGGCCGTGTATCCGACCGTCGAGCGCCTGAAGGAGATCGCGAAAGGCGAGGGCCTGTGGAACCTGTGGCTGCCGAAGGCGGAGGACCCGGGCGGTCTGACGAATCTGGAGTACGCGCCGCTGTGCGAAATCATGGGCCGCTCGCCGCTCGCGCCCGAAGTCTTCAACTGCAGCGCGCCGGACACCGGCAACATGGAGACGATCCTGCGCTACGGCACGCCCGAGCAGAAGCAGACCTGGCTCCAGCCGCTGCTCGAAGGCCGCATCCGCTCCTGCTTCGCGATGACCGAGCCGCAGGTCGCCTCCAGCGATGCGACGAACATCGAGTCCTCGATCGTGCGCGACGGCGACTCCTACGTGATCAACGGTCGCAAGTGGTACACGACGGGCGCGACCGATCCGCGCTGCAAGATCGCGATCTTCATGGGCAAGACCGATCCGCAGAACCCGAACCGCCACAAGCAGCAGTCGATGATCCTCGTGCCGCTGGACACGAAGGGCGTGACGGTGGTGCGGCCGCTGCCGATTTTCGGCTTCTATGGCGCGCCCGACCGCGCTTCGGAGACGAAGTGGGAGAACGTGCGCGTGCCGGCGACGAACATCCTGCTCGGCGAAGGCCGCGGCTTCGAGATCGCGCAGGGCCGGCTCGGGCCGGGCCGCATCCACCACTGCATGCGGCTCATCGGTCTCGCCGAGCGTTGCCTCGAGAAGATGTGCCGACGCAGCCTCGCGCGCGTCGCTTTCGGCAAGCCCGTCGCCGAGCAGGGCGTGACGCAGGAGCGCATCGCCGAGGCGCGCATCCGGATCGAACAGGCGCGGCTGCTGACGCTCAAGGCCGCGCACATGATGGACACCGTCGGCAACAAGGCGGCGCGTGCCGAGATCGCGATGATCAAGGTCGCCGCGCCGAACATGGCGTGCCAGGTGATCGACTGGGCGATCCAGGCGCACGGCGGCGGCGGCACCAGCAACGACTTCGGCCTCACGAT
>JBFWSI010000604.1:0-3075 GCA_050248455.1 Gammaproteobacteria bacterium
TGCTCGTCGACCATGCGCGCGAGCCGGCTCATGTCGAAGAGCCCGGCGTCGCCCATCGCCTCTCCCGTCAACGCCGCCTTCACGCGCTCGCGCAGCGGGCCGCGGAACCAGCGGCCGACCGGCACCGCGAAGCCCATCTTGCGCCGGTACAGCAGGTCCTGCGAGAGATGGGGCTCGAAGGCTTTCTTGAGCAGGTACTTGCCCTGCGTGTCGCGCAGCTTCAGCGACGAAGGCAGCGTCGCGTGCCATTCGACGAAGCGGTGATCGAGCAGCGGCACGCGCACTTCCAGCGAGTGCGCCATGCTCGCGCGATCGACCTTGACGAGGATGTCGCCGGGCAGATAGGTCTTGAAGTCGAGATACTGCACGAGCGCGAGCGGATCGGCCGGCGCGTTCGGCAGGTGCCGCAGGAACACTTCGCGCGCGTGATAGCCGCCGAGCGCGCGCCGGAACGCGGCCGAGCGGATTGCGTCGCGCGGGCCGTCCGGCAACAGGCTGAAGTTGTGCAGATAGGCATCGACCGAGCTGCGCGCCAGCGCCTGCAGCGTCGACTTCGCGCGCAGGAACGGCGGCATCCAGTCCCATTTCGGGTAGACGCTGCCGAGCGCACCGAACAGCGGGCCGCGCAGCGCCTGCGGCAGCAGGCCGCGGATCGCCTCCTCGCGCAGATGCCAGCGATAGCGCCGATAGCCGCCGAAGCCCTCGTCGCCGCCGTCGCCGGACAGCGCGACCGTCACGTGCCGTCGCGCGGCCTCGCAGACGCGATACGTCGGGATCGCGGAGCTGTCGGCGAAGGGCTCGTCGTAGACGTCGACGAGCGTGTCGAGCAGCTCGAAGTCGTCGACGCCGCACTCGTCGACGAAGTGCCGCGTGCGGTAGCGCGCGGCGACTTCGCGCGCGTAGGCCGATTCGTCGAACTGCGGATCGCTGAAGGAGATCGAGCAGGTCGTCACCGGCTCCTCGCGGCTGCGCGCCATCAGGGCGACGACGGCGCTGGAGTCGACGCCGCCGGAGAGGAAGGCGCCCAGCGGCACGTCGGCGATCATGCGCAGGCGCACTGCCTCGTCGAGGCGCGCGACCAGCTCCTCGGCCGCGGCCGCTTCCGACGCGGGCGCGGCCGGCACGAACTGCAGATCCCAGTACGGCCGCGGCGCGAGCGCCGGACGCTCGCGACCGCAGTCGACGATCGCGAGATGGCCGGCCTCGAGCTTGTGCACGCCGCGGTAGATCGAGCGCGGATCGGGAATGTAGGCGAAGGTGAAGTAGTCCTCGACGGCCTGCGGATCGAGCTCGCGATCGACGTCCGGGTGCACCAGCAGCGCCTTCAGCTCGGAGGCGAAGACGAGCAGGCCCGTCCTCGTCACGCTGTAGTACAGCGGCTTCTTGCCGATCCGGTCGCGGGCCAGAAAGAGCTGGCGCCGGCCGCGATCCCACAGCGCGAAGGCGAACATGCCGCGGAAGCGCTCGACGCAGGCGCTGCCCCACTCCTCCCAGCCGTGGACGATGATCTCGGTATCGCAGTCGGTCTCGAAGCGGTGCCCGGCCGCGCGCAGCTCGTCGCGCACTTCGCCGAAGTTGTAGATCTCGCCGTTGTAGACGACGACCACCGAGCCGTCCTCGTTGTACAGCGGTTGCCGGCCGCTGCCGAGATCGATGATCGAGAGTCGCCGGTGGCCGAGCCCAAGCCCGGCCTCGACGTGGACGCCGTGCTGATCCGGGCCGCGATGATGCTGGGCGTCGTTCATCGCGACGAGCAGCCGCTCGTCGATCGGTCGCCGACCCTGCAGGTCGAGTATGCCCACGATTCCGCACATCGTTCGTCACCGGATTCCTGGCTGGGGGGCGCGTCGCGCACGCTTCCTATGTCGGCAGCGAGGATGCGAGGCCGCAGTCCGCCACCTGCTCGATACGTCGTTCATGCGCATGCCCGGCCGGTGTGGCTCGCATAGACACGATCGTATTGCTCGACCATGTGCGCGAGGCTCAGATCGCGGCAGGCACGCTCACGCGCCTGCGCGCCTTGCGCCCCGACGCGCTCGGGATCCTCGACATAGGCCGCGAGCGCGGCCGCCATCGCCGCCGGATCGCCGCGCGGCACCAGGGTCCCGGTGATGCCGGGCAGCACCAGCTCGGGATTGCCGCCGACCTCGGTCGCGATCACGGGCAGCCCCGTCGCCATCGCCTCGAGGATCGTGTTCGAGATGCCCTCGCCCAGCGACGGCAGCACGAAGACGTCGAAGGCGTTCAGGAGCTCGGGGGTATCGCCGCGCGTGCCGGGCAGCCAGGCCAGATCCGCGCAGCCGGCCTCATCGAGGATGGCCCGCACCTGCTCGCGCAGCGGGCCATCGCCGATCATCACGAGCGCGACGCGCGCGCGCAGCTCGGGCCGCGCGCGCAGCAGGGCGACGAAGGCGCGCGCGAGCGTCGGCTGATCCTTGACGGCCTGCATGCGGCCGATCGTCCCGAACACCAGCCTGCCGTGCGCGTCGAACGGCGCCGCCGCCAGCACGGGACGCTCGGGATCGCGCCGCGGCTGGAAGCGCACGGTATCGACCCCGTTGCAGATCCGCGTGATCTTCGAAGGCCGGACGTGGACGTCGGCGGCGAGGTAGTGCTCCAGCAGCCGCGACACCGTGATGAACTGCGTGACAAGCGGGGCCAGCACCCGGCGCATCACGCGGTAGCGGCGCTTGCGGTTGTCGAGATCGTGCACGTCGTGGCCGTGTTCGCCGTGGATGCGCACGCGCACGCCGGCGGCCCAGGCCGCGGCCTGGGCCTCCAGCGTCGACAGGTTGCGCGTGTGCACCACCGCGGGCTTCATTGCGCGGAACAGCCGCCACAGGCGCAGGTACAGGCCGGGGTCCTGTCCCGGCTGCTTCGGGCAATCGAGGATCTCGACGTCGCCGCGCAGGCGCTCACTGAAGTCGCTGTGGCCGGCGAGACAGACGATCTTGTGCCGCCAGCGATCGGGCGGCAGCGTGTTGATCAGGTTGACGATGCCGTTCTCGAGCCCGCCGTAGTCGAGGCGAT
This sequence comes from Gammaproteobacteria bacterium, assembly GCA_050248455.1. Taxonomy (GTDB): domain Bacteria; phylum Pseudomonadota; class Gammaproteobacteria. Next base: position 3,031 of record JBFWSI010000604.1, read on the forward strand.
AGACGAGATGGCAGATCAGCGGCGGCTCGCGCACCTCAGCGCTCC
>JBFWSI010000605.1:0-3074 GCA_050248455.1 Gammaproteobacteria bacterium
CGTGTTCGCCGAGATGAACTTCTGGCGCGGCCGCTTCGCGTGCGTCTCGAGCTTCTGCTGCAGCTCGGCGTCGAGGCTCGCCAGCGCGAAGGAGCGCGTGTTCAGCTGCGCGGCCGTCGGCAGCGCCGGTGTCGGCGGCGTCGCCGCTGCCTGCGCGGCCTCGGGCGCGGACTCGGCCGGCGGCGAAAGTTCGGGATCGCGCGCCGGCGGCGCCACGGGGACCGCGACGCGTGTCGGTCGCGGTTGGCTCTGCCGGGCGGGCGGCGGCGCGGTGCGCGGCGCCGCGCGCGGCGGGGCTGCCGCCGGGGTCTGCGGCTGCGGCGCGGACTTGCGCGGCACTTCGGGATTCAGCGGCGGGCTCGGGCGCGGCGGCGGTGCCGCCGCGGCGATCGCGGGCAGCGGGGCCGGCACCGGGGCGGCGAGCGGGGCGGATGGGCGCGCCGGTGCGTCGCGATCGCCGCCGCCGCGCAGATTGGCCTGCGCCAGGGCATCGGCCTCGTCCGGCGGCCGCGGCGAATGCTGCGTGACCAGCGTGATTTCCAGGCCCTCGAGCTTGGGCGCGGGCCGCGGCTCGGGCGCAAAGCTCACGCCGAGCGCGATCATCACGTGCACGATGATCGCGAGGCACAGCGTCAGCGCGAGGCGGTCGGCGGGATCGACGGGCGGGCGTAGCGCCGTGGCGCTCATGCGGGTGATGGGCTCCTCAGTCGCGGCCGAGCTTGTGCGCGATCGCGCGCATCAACTGGACGCCGATCTGCACCCCGAACTGCGCCTCGAGCTCGCGTGCGCAGGTCGGGCTCGTGACGTTGATCTCGGTGAGGTAGTCGCCGATCACGTCGAGTCCGACGAACAACAGGCCGCGCGCCGACAGGCTGGGACCCACGCGTGCGCAAATCTCGCGATCGCGCGGCGTCAGCGGCCGGCCTTCGCCGCGGCCGCCGGCGGCGAGATTGCCGCGCAGCTCGCCCTGGGCCGGGATGCGCGCGAGCGCATAGGGCACGGGCTCGCCGTCGATCACGAGGATGCGCTTGTCGCCGTCGAGGATCTCCGGCAGGTAGCGCTGCGCCATGCAGAAGCGCGACTCGTGCGCCGTGATCGTCTCGAGGATCACGCTCGTGTTCGCGTCGCCCTGGCGGATGCGGAAGATCGACGAGCCTCCCATGCCGTCGAGCGGCTTGACGACGATGTCGCCGTGCTCGACGAGGAACTCGCGGATCTCGTGCCGGCGCCGCGCGACCAGCGTCGGCGGGCAGACGTCGGCGAACCACGCGGTGAAGAGCTTCTCGTTGGCGTCGCGCAGGCTGCGCGGATCGTTGACGACGAGCGTGCCTTCGGCCTGCGCGCGCTCGAGCAGGTAGGTCGCGAAGATGTACTCGGTGTCGAACGGCGGATCCTTGCGCATCAGGATCACGTCGAGCTCGGACAGCGCGCGCCGCGCGAGCTCGCCGTCATGGTCGTACCAATGCTTGGTCGAGTCGTGCACGACCAGCGGGCGCATCGCGGCGCTGGCGCGACCGTCGCGCAGCGCGAGGTCCGGCATCTCCATGTAGTGAAGCTCCCAGCCCAGCGTCTGCGCCGCGAGCAGCAAGCTGAGCGTGGTGTCCTTCTTCGGATTGATCGAGGCGATCGGATCCATGATCACGCCGAGCCGAACCGTCATCTGCCTTGCGCTTCCCGGTTGCCGCACATGATTCGACACCTTAGCATACGGCCGGATTTCCACAGAACACCGGATTGACGTGGCGATGAGCGGGCGCGACGACTCGAGCAAGCTGCTGCGCATCGCCACCCGGGGCAGCCGACTCGCGCTGTGGCAGGCCGAGCACGTGCGCGATCGCCTCCTCGCCCTGCATCCCGGGCTCGTCGTCGAACTGGTCGCCATGAAGACGACCGGCGACAAGATCCTCGACGCCCCGCTCGCGAAGATTGGCGGCAAGGGCCTGTTCGTCAAGGAGCTCGAACAGGCGATGCTCGAAGGCCGCGCCGACCTCGCGGTGCATTCGATGAAAGACGTGCCGGTCGATCTGCCGGACGGCCTCCACATCGCCTGCGTGCTGTCGCGCGAAGATCCGCGCGACTGCCTGCTCGCGCGCAGCGGCGGCGGCCTCGCGTCGCTGCCGCAGGGCGCTATCGTCGGCACTTCGAGCCTGCGCCGGCGCAGCCAGCTGCGCCTGCTCAGGCCCGATCTCGATCTGCGCGACCTGCGCGGCAACGTCAACACGCGCCTCGCCAAGCTCGCCGACGGCGAGTTCGACGCCATCGTGCTCGCGCTCGCGGGCCTGAAGCGTCTCGCGCTCGACGGCGGCGTCACCGAGAAATTCTCGACCGGCGAGATGCTGCCCGCCATCGGCCAGGGCATCATCGGCATCGAATGCCGCGTCGGCGACACGCGCGTCGAGTCGCTGATCGCGCCGCTAGCCGACGCCGACGCGCGTGACGCGATCGCCGCCGAGCGCGCCCTGAACGCCACGCTGCACGGAGGATGCCAGGTGCCGATCGCCGGCCATGCCGTGGTCGACGGCGAGCGCTTGAGCATCTCGGGCCTGGTGGCGAGCCTCGACGGACGCGAGTGCATACGCGCCGAAACGGTGGGCGCGCGCAGCGACGCCGCCGCGCTCGGCGCCAGCGTCGGCCGCATGCTGCTGGACCGCGGGGCGCGACGGATTCTCGATCGGATCCAGCCGCCCTAGTGCGGTGAAAAGCGGCCGCGAGCGCTGCCCTCACCGAGGACGCGGCGTTGCGTGCGCCCCCTTGCCTTCATCGCGGACGACTTGCAAACGCCGGGCCTTGCGTGCAACGTGCGTGGCGCGCGGGTAAGGGCAGCACACCAGGACACGGCCATCTCGCCGGTCGGCTCCGACGCGCGCGCCATTCCGACGCAGTGACATTCAGTCGTGGTTGACAGGATGGGCAATAGAGCTGAAAGCGTGCCGCGGTCTCTCGAAGGCTATTCCGTGCTGGTCACTCGACCCGAGGAACAGGCGGGCCCCTTGATCGCGGAGATCGAGAAGCGCGGCGGACAGGTCGTGTTCGCGCCGATGATCGTGATCCGGCCGAAGCGGAACGATCCGCAG
>JBFWSI010000606.1:0-3051 GCA_050248455.1 Gammaproteobacteria bacterium
CGGGCTTCAGCGCGTGATGGAAGCTCTCCAGCGCCTCGCGCTGCACGCCGCGCTCGAGGTCGCCGAGCATGTGGCGGCAGACGATCAGATCGAGCCGGATGAACGGCGGATCCTTCAACAGGTGGTGGGCGGCGAAGACCACGTGATCGTGCACCTGGCGGCCTATGCGGTAGTGGTGATCCTCGCGCTGGAAAAAACGCTCGAGACGGTCGGGCTGCACATAGGACGCGATGCCTTCCGGATACAGGCCGGCACGCGCGCGCAGCACCGCATCGCGCGCCTGATCGGTCGCGAAGACCTGGAAATCGAGATCGATCCGGCGTTGCTCCGCATGCTCGAGCAGCAGGATCGCGAGCGAATAGGCCTCCTCGCCCGTCGAGCAGCCGATCGACCACAGTCGCAGCGGCCGCCGCGTGGCGGCGTGACGGTGCAGCAGCAGCGGTATCAGCTTCTGCTCGAGGCGCACGAAGACGTCGGCGCGGAAGAACTCGGTGACGTTCAGCAGCAGGTCCTTGAACAGCGCCCGCGCCTCGCCCGCGTCGCTGCGCAGCAGGCCGAGGTAGTGGTGCAGCGTCGTTTCTCCGTGCAGCTTCATGCGCCGACGCATGCGCTCGGCGAGGTGACGCGGCGTGTAATGCGCGATGTCCGCCGTCGTATGCGCGCGCACCAGCTCGCGGACGTCCATCGCCCACTCCGGCTCGTCGGCGGCCTCGGGCAGCGTCAGTGCCGGTGTCGTCCGGCAGAAGCGCAGCACGGCCTCGGGAATCTGCGCCAGCGGCAGCACGTGATCGACCAGGCCGGTGGCGATTGCGCTGCGCGGCATGCTGGGCGCTTCGGCCTCGTCCGGCGCCTGGACGATGACGAGGCCGCCCGCTTCGCGCACGCAGCGCAGGCCCAGACTGCCGTCGCTGCCTTCGCCGGTCAGGACGACGGCGACTGCCGAGCCGTCGTGGACGCGCGCCAGCGTGCGGAAGAAGTGATCGATAGGAGCGCGCTGCGAGCGCAGCGGCTCCAGCGGCGCCACGCGCAGGTGGGTATCGATGGCTTCGAGGTTCGCGTTCGGCGGAATGACGTAGATCGTATCGGCGACGAGCGGCACGGTGGCGCTGACCTGTTTGACCGGCAGCGTCGTGGACGCCTGCAGCAGATCCGCCAGCTGGCTTTCGTGGTCGGGCGCGAGATGGACCACGATGACCCACGCGGTATCGGTGCCGCCGGCGAACGAGGACAGCAGGGTCTTGAGCGCGACGAGGCCGCCGGTCGAGGCCCCGATGCCGGCAACGTGCAGGCTGTGCGCTTCAGTGGTCTCCATTCCCGTCTCCGTCCTGCCGCCGCTGGCCATGCGAACCGCACGGCAGCGATACGGGCCTTCTCCCGGCGAGGCAGGGCCGGGCGCACGACGCAGCTCCGGTCAGTTGACGAAGGTGACGACGACGCCGTCGATCTTGTCCTCCGCGGTGCGATAAGGCCTGATCCGCACCGTCGACCTGTGCCCTGCCCGCGACATCACGGCCCGCTCGACGGGCACCAGATCGCCCAGCACCTGCCGCGCGTCCTTCTCCAGCTCGTCGTAGACGAGCGTATGCGTCAAGTCGCCGATCGGCCGGCCGTTGTCGTGCGCCTTGACGTTGCAAATCTGCAGCAGCGGCGGCGTATAGCGCTTGATGCATAGATTGCGGTCGAGGAACAGCATCGGTATGTCAGTCGCCGCCATGAAGTTCTCTAGGTCGTTGTTCGCCCGCGAGACTTCCTCGAGCTTGGCCTTCAGCTCGTGGTTGACCGTCTGCAGCTCCTCGTTGACGCTCTGCAGCTCCTCCTTGCTGGTCTCGAGCTCCTCGGTCGTCGAGCGATATTCCTCGTTGAGGCTCTGCAGCTCCTCGTTGGCGGCGCGCAGGTCCTCGTAGGCGAGGGTGTGCTCCTGGCGCATGTGCTCGAGGCGCTGCTCGGCGAGCCGGATCTTCTCGCGCAAAGTCAGCACCAGCGCGTCGTTGACGCCGGTGTCGCCGCGGTTGACGGTGGCTTCGGTGCCGCCGGCCTCCCGCGCCTCGCCGGCATCGAGGAAGAAGACGATGGCGCGGTTCACGCGTCCCTCCGCGCCGACGCGCGGCTGGACCAGCGTGCCGACCAGGCTCGCCTTGCCGTTGAACTGCACCGGCACGAAGCGCGACAGGCAGGGCTGCAGGCTCTCGAAGGCCTGGTGCAGCACCGTGCGCAGCTCCGCGAGCAGCTCGGCGCGCACCAGTTCGGTGACGGCGGCGGACGGCGCGCCGCCGCGCGGCAGCAGAAAACGTCCTACGTTCTCCGACAGATGCTCGACGTTCCAGTGCTCGTCGACGAGCAGGCTGGGCGGCGCGAATTCCTCGAGCGCGCCGAGATGGATCTCCGCCGCCGAGCCGCGCGTACGGGCCGCCCGACTGCGCGTGCGCTCCAGCGTCTCCGGCAGCTGGGGCACGACGGAGATCTGCGGCAGGCGGGCGGGCGGCCCGACCGCCGGCTTGCGGGCGCGGAACAGGCGATGCTGCTTGTCGATCGGCATGAAGAGCTCGGAGTCGGCCGTCTCCGACACGCCGATGAACAGATAGCCGTCGTCGCGCAGCGCGTAGCGGAACACGTTCTGCAGCTGCTGCTGCAGCTCGCGATCGAGATAGATCAGCAGGTTCCTGCACGACACGAGATGCAGCTTCGAGAACGGCGGATCGCGCAGCACGCTGTGGGTGGCGAAGACGATGCAGTCCCTGATCTCGCTGGTCACGCGATAGTGATCGCCTTCGCTGCGGAAATAGCGCGCGAGGCGTGCCTCGGACACGTCGGCCGCGATCGCGGCCGGATAAACGCCTTCGCGCGCCGCGGCCAGCGCGCCCTCGTCGACGTCGGAGGCGAAGATCACGAGATCGACGTGCACGTTGCGCCGGGTGATTTCCTCGTTGAACAGGATGGCGAGGCTGTAGGCCTCCTCGCCGGTCGCACAGGCCGGCACCCACACGCGTATCGGCTGGTTGTGCTCCAGGTGATCGAGCAGCGGCAGCACGACGTTCGCGCGCAGCGCCTCCC
>JBFWSI010000607.1:0-3049 GCA_050248455.1 Gammaproteobacteria bacterium
GATGGCGTCCGTCGGCTCGGTGGCACGCGCGAGCACCGCGAGTGCGGCATCGGTCAGCTTGCGCAACCGCGCCTGGTGCAGGCCTTCGGTGGTCGGATAGATCGGCGTCAGTGCGCCGTCGAGCGGGGTCGTGTCCGGCCGCGCGTCGTCGATCACCTGCACTTCCGGATGCACCATCTCGAGCGACAGCGGCCCGCGCCGCACCTCGCCGAAACAGCGCACGCGGCGGCCTGCTTCGAGCCTCAGCTGCTGCGCGCGGTTGAAGTAGAAGAAACGCAGCGTCAGCGCGCCGGTGTCGTCGGCGATCCGGCACAGCAGCGCGCGGCGGCGGCCGAAATGGATCTGCGAAGTCTGGATCAGGCCTTCGACGACGACTTCCTGCTGCAGCCGGAGCGCGCCCAGCGGCGTCAGCCGCGTGCGGTCCTGGTAGCGCGAGGGCAGGTGGAACAGGAGATCGCGAATCGTGCGGATGCCGAGCTTCGCGAGGCTGTCCGCGACGCGCGGGCCCGCGCCGGGCAGGCGCGTGACGCCGTCGTCCAGCGTCGGCGGCAGCGCGGACATGCGGCGCGGCTTACTTCGTCAGCTGCAGCACCGCGTCGACTTCGACCAGCGCGCCGCGCGGCAGCGCGCTCACCTGCACCGTCGCGCGCGCGGGAAAGGGCTCGGCGAAGACGCGGGCCATCGCGGCGTTGACCTGCGCGAAGTGGCCCAGATCGATCAGGTAGATCGTCAGCTTCACCGCGTCGTCGAGCGTGCCGCCCGCGGCCTTGGCGACCGCCATCAGGTTCGCGAAGACCTGCTCGATCTGCGCCTCGATGCCGCCGCCGACGATTTCCATCGTCGCCGGCGACAGCGGGATCTGGCCCGACAGGTAGACGGTGGCGCCGACCTTCACGGCCTGTGAATACGCGCCGATCGCCTGGGGCGCTTCGGACGTCGCGATGACGGTTTTCTGCATGGGGAATTCCTGCTGGTTCACGGACGGTATGCTCGCATGCCGCCCCCCGCACGAGCCAGCCCGCGCGGCCCCGCACCGCGCTGCGTGCTGCCGTCCTCGACGTGGAGGCAGTGCTCGATCGGGCCGCCGCGCGCTGGGGCGGCGGTGCGCCTCAGGCTTTCTTGCGCGCAACGCGCACCACCGTCTTCACGCCGCGCACGGTGCGGATGACGTCGGCGAGGTGCTTGCGATCGCGCACGGTGATCAGGAAGCGGATGTTGGTGTTGCGCTCGTTGCGCTCGGAGATCGTCACATCCTCGATGTTCGCATTCGCGTCGGCGACCGCGGCGGCGATCGTCGCCAGCGTGCCGCGGCGGTTGATCACGTCCAGCGACAGCTCGACGCTGAACTCGCGCTCGACGTTCGGCGCCCACTGCACGTCGATCCACTTTTCCGGCGCGCTGCGGTACTCGGCGACGTTCGCGCAGTTCTGCTGGTGGATCACGATGCCGCGGCCGGCGGTGAGGAAGCCGATGATCGAATCGCCCGGCAACGGATAGCAGCACTTCGGGAAGGTGACGACCATGCCCTCGGTGCCGCGGATCGCGAGCGGCACGGGCGGATTCGCCTGCGCCGCGGCGCGCCGGCGCGCGGCCGCCGCGTCGCTCGGCGGCTCGATCTTCTCCGGCAGCAGCATGCGCACCACGAGCGGCGCCGGCCGGTTGCCGAGGCCGATCTCCGCATACAGGCGCTCGACGCCGTCGAGATTGAAGTTCGCGAGCACGGCTTTCAGCTGCTCGGGCTCGAGACGCTCGACGTTGAGCCCATGCGATTCGAGCTCGCGCTCGAGCATGCGCCGGCCCAGCATGCGGGCCTCGTCGATCTGGAGGTTCTTGAGGTAGTGGCGGATCGTCGCGCGTGCCTTGCCGGTGACGACGAAGGTGAGCCACGACGGGTTCGGCCGCGCGCCCGGCGCGGTGACGATCTCGACGGTCTGTCCGGTCTCCAGCGGCGTGCGCAGCGGCGCGAGCTGGCGGTTGATGCGGCAGGCGACGCAGCTGTTGCCGAGATCGGTGTGGATCGCGTACGCGAAGTCGACGGCGGTCGCGCCGCGCGGCATCGCGAGAATCTGGCCCTTCGGGGTGAAGACGTAGATCTCGTCCGGGAACAGATCGATCTTCACGTTCTCGAGGAATTCCTGCGAGTTGCCCGCCTGCTGCTGCATCTCGAGGATGCCGCGCAGCCATTCGCGCGCGCGCTTGTTCGCGTTGCGCGCGGCGCCGTCGCCGGACTTGTACAGCCAGTGGGCCGCGATGCCGGCCTCGGCGACCTGGTCCATCTCGTTGGTCCTGATCTGCACCTCGATCGGCACGCCGAACGGCCCGAACAGCACCGTGTGCAGGGACTGGTAGCCGTTTGCCTTCGGGATCGCGATGTAGTCCTTGAACTTGCCGGGGACGGGCTTGTACAGGCTGTGCAGGATGCCGAGCGCGCGATAGCAGGTGTCGACGGAGTCGACGATCACGCGGAAGGCATAGACATCGTTGACGCCCGAGAAGCCGAGGTGCTTCTCGCGCATCTTGAGATAGATGCTGTAGAGGTGCTTCTCGCGCCCGAGCACGTGGGCGACGAGGCGCTCCTGGCGCAGGTGACGCTTGATGCGATCCTTGATCTTGTCGACGACTTCCTTGCGGTTGCCGCGGATGCGCTGCATCTCCTGCTTGATCACGCGGTAGCGCAGCGGGTAGAGCGTCGCGAAGCCGAGCTCCTCCAGCTCGAGGCGGATCTGGTTGATGCCGAGGCGCTGCGCGATCGGCGCGTAGATTTCGAGCGTCTCGCGCGCGATGCGGCGGCGTTTCTCCGGCTTCAGCGCGCCGAGCGTGCGCATGTTGTGCAGGCGATCGGCGAGCTTGACGAGGATGACGCGGATGTCGTCCGCCATCGCCATCAGCATGCGCTGGAAATTGCGCGCCTGGGTCTCGGCCTGCGACTCGAACTCGAGCTGCGTCAGCTTCGACAGGCCGTCGACGATCGCCGCGACCTCGTCGCCGAATTCCCGCTCCACGCGTTCGAGCTCGATCGCCGTGTCCTCGACCACGTCGTGCAGGATGG
>JBFWSI010000608.1:0-3041 GCA_050248455.1 Gammaproteobacteria bacterium
TCGCGCCGGTTCGCGAGCTGGCCGCTCGCGAGATCGTAGTCGTAGACCCACATCGTCTGGCGGAAGGTGTCCGCGAAGTAGAAGGTGCGATCGTCGGGGCTCCAGCAGGGCCCGTTCGAGCAGATGCTGCCCTCGACGAGCCGGCGCAGCGTGAAGTCGGTGTCGAGCTGCCACCGGCCGCAGATCCCGAGCTCTTCCTTGTCGTCCATGCCGCCGGCGAGGAAACGGCCGCGACGATCGCATTTGCCGTCGTTGAGCCGCGTGCGCGGCTGATCGGGATCGACCAGCGTGATCAGCTCGAGCGCGCCGGTGTCGAAGTCGAAGGTGTAGAAACCGTCGTCGAGGGCGAGGATCGCACCGCCGCCCCGGCGCAGCGCGAGCGCGCCGACGTCGTGATCCAGCGACCACGAGCGCTTCTCGCCGGTGCGCGGATTCAGGCGCCAGATCGACGGCTTGCCGACCCGCCGGCCGGTGCCGTCGACCCAGTACAGCAGGCCGTCCTCGACGTCCCACACCGGGCCTTCGCCGAGCTCGTTCGCGTCCGCGGCCACGCATTCGATCGAGTAGTGCACTGCGTCAGTCCTTTCGATGAGGAGGGTTCGCGGCGGCGCGCCGCACACGTCGTCGCGCAGCGTCTGCGCAGCGGGGATTCCCGCGTATTACATCAGGCTTGCCATCGGTTGACGAGGCGGCCGCGAGCATGGAGAGTGACCGCGCCCGCGACGTCGCCGACGGCCGCGGTGCGCAGAGGGGAGGGCAGATGTTTCCGGCACACATCGACGAATACCTGCGGCCCGCGACGATCGCCGAAGCGCTCGCGGCGAACGCGCGCTACGACGAAGGCGAGGCGATGTTCATCGCCGGCGGCCAGAGTCTGATGCAGGCGATCAAGTCGCGCATGGCGCGCCCGCGCTGCCTGATCGATCTGCAGGCGATCGACGCGCTGAAGGGCATCGACTTCAGCGCCGGCCTGCGCATCGGCGCGATGACGCGCTACGTCGAGATCGCCGCCGACGAGCGCCTGCGCGGCGCCTGGTCGGCGCTGCGCGACGCCGCCGGCCACGTCGGCGATCGCCAGGTGCGCAACCGCGGGACGATCGGGGGCAGCTGCTGCTGGAACTACCTCGCGTCCTGCACGCCGGCGGTGGTGCTGGGCCTCGGCGGCACGATGCACCTGGTCGCGGCCGACGGCACGCGTCGCGCGCTGCCGGCCGAGGAGTTCCTGATCGGGCCGCTCGAGACCGCGCGCCGTGCCGACGAGATGCTCGAAGCCGTCGCCTTCGCCGCGAGCGCCGGTCGCGGCGGCAGCGCCTACCGCAAATGGGGTCTCGTCAAGGACGCGCTGCCCGTCGTCGGCATCTGCGTGAGCGTGCAGCTCGACGCGAGCGGCGGCTGCACCTCGGCGCGCATTGCGCTGTCGGGTCTCGCCGCCGGCGCGCAGCTCGCGCCCGCCGGTGCCGCGGTGCTCGTCGGCTCGCGCGGCGAGGCCGCGACGATCGCGCGCGCGATGGACGCCGTCGCCGCGGCCGTCGAGGCCCAGTCCGACAAATGGGCGAGCACCGATTATCGACAACAACTGATCAGGACGCTGGGCGCGGAAGTCGCCGCCACCGCGTTCGCACGCGCCGCCGCCTGAGCGCGCAGGGGGAGCACCACCAATGCAGACCGTCCGCATCACCGTCAACGGCACGCTGTTCGAGGAGGCCGTGCCGCTGCGCATGCTGCTCGTCGATTTCCTGCGCGAGCGTCTCGCGCTCACCGGCACGCACGTCGGCTGCACGCACGAAGGCGTGTGCGGCGCCTGCACGATTCATCTCGACGGCGAGGCCGTGAAGAGCTGCATGCTGCTCGCGGTGCAGGCCGACGGCCACGCGGTGACGACCGTCGAAGGCCTGTCGCAGCACGGCGATCTGTCCGTGCTGCAACAGTCGTTCCGCGAACATCACGGCCTGCAGTGCGGGTTCTGCACGCCCGGCATCCTGATGAACATGAGCGACTTCCTCGCCCGCCACCCGAATCCGAGCGACGAGGAGATCCGCCACGGGCTGATCGGCAATCTGTGCCGCTGCACGGGCTACGTGCACATCGTGAAGGCCGTGCGCGAAGCGGCGAAGACGCTCGCGACCGGCGCGGCCTGAGGGGAGGCGGCATGGACATCACGGTACAGGACAGCAAGCGCTGGATGGGCGCACGCCTCGAGCGCAAGGAAGATCTGCGGCTGGTCACGGGCCAGGGCAAGTATCTCGCCGACTTCGTGCTGCCGGGCATGCTGCACGCGGTGTTCGTGCGCAGCGAATACGCGCATGCGCGGATCACGGGCATCGACGTCGCCGCGGCGCGCGCGCTGCCGGGCGTCGTCGACGTCATCACGGGCGAGGAGATCAGGGCGCACGTGAAGTCGATGCGCCAGCCAGTGCTGCTGCCGAACCTGCCGGCCAAGTATCCGAACTACCACGCGCTCGCCGTCGACAAGGTCAAATTCCACGGCGATCCCGTCGCCGTCGTGATCGCACGCGACAAATACGTCGCGGAGGACGCCGCGGAGCTCGTCGTCGTCGACTACGAGGAGCTGCCCGTCGTCGTCGACGCCGAGCAGGCGCTGGCGCCGGGCGCGCCGAAGGTGCACGACGAGGAAGCGGACAACGAGATGTTCGCGATGACCTTCACCGGCGGCGCGACGCCGGAGGAGCAGGCGCGCAACGACGCCGAGGTGCAGCGCATCTTCGACACCGCAGAAATCGTCGTGTCGAACCGCTTCCGCGTGCATCGCACCGGCATCACGCCGATGGAGCCGCGCGGCGTGCTGTGCGACTGGTCGCTCGCCGACGGCTTGACCGCGTGGATCACGACGCAGCGCCCGCACATCGACAGGCTCGCCCTGATCGACATTCTCGAGATCCCGGGCGAGCGCGTGCGCGTGATCGCGCCGCGCGATCAGGGCGGCGGCTTCGGCGTCAAGGCGCCGTTCTTCCGCGAGAACGTCGTCATCGCCTATGCCGCGCGCAAGCTCGGCCGGCCCGTGCGCTGGATCGAGTCGCGCT
>JBFWSI010000609.1:0-3038 GCA_050248455.1 Gammaproteobacteria bacterium
TGAAGGGCATCGCGCCGCTGTACATCCAGGTCGGCGACGAGGAGACGCTGCTCGACGACTCCGTGCGCCTCGCCCACCGCGCACTCGACGCCGGCGTCGAGGTCAAGCTCGAGATCTACCCGGAGATGCAGCACATCTTCCAGATCTGCGCCGGCTACCTGCCGCAGGCCGACGTCGCGATCCAGCGCATGGCCGCATGGCTGAAACCGCGACTGGGGCTTTGAGCCGGGCGCCGGAGCGTGGCGCCGTGCCACGCCGTGGCGCAGTTCGTAGCCCGGGTGGCGCGCTGCGCGCGCCCGGGCTACGGGATCGAGGAAACCTCGCCACGGAGGGCTAGGTTTCTCTCCCATACCGCGTGATGACCTCGCGCAGGCGTTGCAGCGATACGGGTTTGGTGAGGTAGTCGTCCATGCCGGCGGCGAGGCAGGATTCGCGATCGCCGGCGATCGCGTTCGCGGTCAGCGCGACGATCGGCACGTGGCCGCCGTGCAGGCGTTCGTGGGTGCGCCACGCGCTGGTCGTCTCGAAGCCGCTCATGCCGGGCATCATGCAGTCCATCAGCACGAGGTCGTAGCGCTCTGCCATCAGCTCGACCAGCGCGGCCTGGCCGCTGTCGGCGATGCGCACTTCGCAGCCGAGGGCGAGCAGCATTTCCGAGGCGACGATCTGGTTGACCTCGTTGTCTTCGACGAGCAGCACGCGGCAGGGTCCGAGCGCCTGTGCCGTCGCGTCGTTCGCCGCCGGGGCCGTGTAGGCCGGCGCGATCCGCAGCGGCAGCACCATCGTGAAGGTCGAGCCGCGGCCGGGCGCGCTGTCGACCTCCAGGACGCCCTGCATCAGCTCGACTAGCTCGGCCGTGATGGCGAGGCCGAGGCCGGTGCCGCGGCGCGTTTGCGCCTCGTCGCCGGCGTGGCCCTGCACGAAGGGCCTGAACAGCGTGGCCTGCACGGCGGTATCGATGCCGACGCCGGTATCGGCGACGGCGAAGCGCACGCGCGCTTCCGCCGAGACCTGCTCGTCGACGCTCGCCGTCAGCCGCACCTCTCCGTTTGGCGTGAACTTCATCGCGTTGCCGAGAAGATTGACGAGCACCTGGCGCAGGCGTGCGGGGTCGGCCTCGACGCGCGGCGGCAAATCCTCGGCGAGCCGCAGCGTGAAGGAAAGCCCCTGACGTTCCGCCACCGGCGCGAACATCGCAGCGATGTCGCGCAGCAGCTCGGGCAGCTCGAAGATCTTCGGACGCAGGCTCGTGCCGCCGGCTTCGATGCGGCTGAGATCCAGCACGTCGTCGATCAGCTCGAGCAGCGACAGCGCCGATTTGCGGATCGTCGCCGCATGCCCTATCGCCTTCGGATTGTCCGAGGTCTGCTGCAGCAGCTCGGAGAGGCCGACGACCGCGTTCAACGGCGTGCGCAGCTCGTGGCTCATGTTGGCGAGGAAGCTCGATTTCGCGCGGTTCGCGCTCTCCGCGGCGTCGCGCGCCTGCGCGAGCGAACCCGTCAGCGCTTCGAGCTCGAGCCGCTGCTGGATGTTCCGGCGCAGGACCCCGGCGTTCACCATGCTCGTGCGCAGCAGATAGAAGCCCAGCACGAAACCTGCGGCGCCGGCGAGCCTGAAGTGGGGATCCTCGGCGAGCGCGAAGCCTGCCGAGAACGGCAGCACCGAACATGCGAGATAGGCGGCATAGGCGGGTACGTATACGCCGAAGCTCAGGATGGCGCCGGCCGGCATGCCGACGAGCATCGCCGCCAGCAGGAAGTAGAGGCCGCCGGTGCCGGCGGGCACGAACATCAGGCTCGCATAGCCCCATTGCGCGCCGGCGGCGGCACCGAAGGCGATGGCCAGCGAAGACCATGTGCGCGTCGTCCGTGCCGGCACGCCCTGGTTGCGCACTCGCCACGCGAACCAGATGCGCACGCTGCCGAGGACGAGCCCGACTGCGAACCACGCCGCGAGATGGACCCGTGCCTCGAACTCCCACACCGCGAGGACATAGACGGCGCTGACCAGAAGAGTCGCGACGGCGCCCGACAATCCCTGCAGCAACAGGGTTTCGATCTGCTCGCGACGGACTTGCGCGTCGCGCGCGACGGCCCCGGTCGCCATGGGGCTGTACAGGTTCACTCGTCGACGATCCGGCGCACGCGTGCACGCGACGCATCGCCCTCCGCGAGCACGCCGGCCAGGGCCTCGAGCTCGAGCTCGAAGCGGTACGGTGCGTTGACGATCAGCATGCCCGAGCCCTTGAGCCCGACTTCGGGCGAGTGCGCGGCGGGCAGGTATTCGATCGCGAGCTGGCGGCGCACGCCCGTCGCGGCGAGACGTTCGACGAAACGCTGCGCGACGAGGCGCGTGAGGATGGGGTACCAGATCGCGAACACGCCCGTCGCGAAGCGGCGATGGGCGTCGACCAGCAGCTCCACGACCTGCGCTTCCTCGCCCTTGAGCTCGTAGGACGGATCGATCAGCACGAGACCGCGGCGCTCGGGCGGCGGCAGCCAGGCCCTGAGGCGCGTGTAGCCGTCCGCACGCTCGACGCGCACGGCTGCATCGCCCGCAAACTCGGCGGCGAGCGACGCGTGATCGGCCGGATGGAGCTCGCACAGCAGGAGTCGATCGCCGTCGCGCATCAGCCGCCGCGCGAGCAGCGGCGAACCCGGGTACCAGCGCAGCGCGCCTTGCGGGTTCAGCGCCCGCACCGTGTCCAACCACGGCGCGAGCGGCGCGGCCGTCGAGGCCCACCAGTGCGCGACACCGGCGACCGCTTCGCCGGTCCTGCGTGCACGCGCGTCGGCGAGATCGTAGCGGCCGGCGCCGGCGTGCGTGTCGATGCAGACGTAGGGCTTGTCCTTGCGCGCCAGGGCCCGCAGCAGCAAGGCGAGCACTGCATGCTTGAGGACGTCGGCGTGATTGCCGGCATGAAAGGCGTGTCGATAGCTCAGCACGAGTCGACTCGCGGAAGGCGGACAAAGGTGGAAATCATCGTCTGTCCCTACGCGCCTGCTGCACCGCGTCACGCTGTTCGTCGGCTTGCCGAA
>JBFWSI010000610.1:0-3038 GCA_050248455.1 Gammaproteobacteria bacterium
CTCGACGCCGTGCCCGTCGCGCGGCTCGCGCTGCGCGATCTCGACGACGAGCCCGAGGCGCTGCCGATCGTCTTTGCCCGCGCCGCCGACGCGCTGTGGATGCCGATCGACGGCAAGCCCAAGCGCTGCGGCGCCTCGCTCGGCCGCCTCGCCCGCCTCGAGCGCGCGCCGAAGGTGATGCTGGTGCTCGATTACTACGCCGACGACTGGTCCGAGCTGTGGTGGATCCGCCTGCGCTGCGCGGCGCAGATCGTCCACGGCAAGCACCCGGACTGGGACGCCGCGGTCGAAGCCCTCGCCGACAAGTATCCGCAGTACGCCGAGATCCCGATGTTCCGCGACGAACCGATCCTCGTCCGCTACACCTGGACCGGCGTGTCGTGGTGGAGCGCGACGCCGGAAGCGCTGACGCGCTGGCTCGCAGAGTACGGCGAACCGCCGGCGTAGCCTCGATGTAGCTTGGGCCGACGAAGGAAGCCCAACATTCGGCGCCGCGACGAAGACCCTGGGCTTCCGCTGCCTTCGAACGTGGCTGACGCACCGCGTTATGGGGGATGCTGCCGCATCCCGGCGTTTCGGGTTCAGTTCGGAGCAGCTTCACCATGCCCATTCATGTCACCGAGCCCGCGCCGCACGTCACCTTGGTGACCATCGACAATCCGGCGCGGCGCAACGCGATGAGCCGGGCGATGCTCGCGGACCTGGCGGTGCTCTGGGATCGCCTCGAGTCGTCGTCCACCCGCTGCATCGTGCTGACGGGTGCGGGTGACACGGGCTTCAACGCCGGCGCCGACATCAGCGGCGACCTGAGCGCCGGCGAGGAGACGGCGCGCATGATCAATCGCGCGCTGCTCAAGACCTCGCGCTATTCCAAACCGATCGTAGCTGCGGTCAACGGCGTGTGCGCCGGGGGCGGACTCGAACTGCTGTTGTCCACCGACATCCGGCTCAGCGCGCCGCACGCCCGCTTCGGGCTGCCGGAAGTGAAATGGGGCATCTATCCGTTCGGCGGCTCGACCGGGAAACTGGTGGCGCAGATCGGCTACGTGCACGCGATGGAGCTGCTGCTGGGTGCGCAGATGATCGACGCCGACGAGGCGCGGCGCATTGCGCTGATCAATCGCATCGTCCCGGCCGAACGCTTGCTCGACGAAGCGATCGCCGTCGCCGTCGGCATCGCGGCCAACAGCCCGGTCGCGGTCCAGGCCGTCAAGCAGCAGATCAGCGAAACGATGGCCCTCGCCCTGCTGGCGCGCGAAGCGGCCGAGCAGCAGCAGGGCGATCGCGTGCGCGCGAGTGCCGATTTCACCGAGGGCGTGAACGCCTTCCGCGCCAAGCGGACACCGCACTACGACTGAGCCCGATGAACAAGCCGTCCAGCCGCACCGTGCCCGCGCTGCTCGCCGAGATGTCGGCGCGCGCGCCGTCCAGCCCCTTGCTCGTCGGGGGCGATGTCCGGCTCAGCTATGCGGCGTTCGATGAGCGCGTGCAGGAGGCAGCGCGGGCCTTGCTGGCCAGCGGGGTGCGCGCGGGCGACAGGGTGGGCCTGCTGATGGGCAACCGTGCGGAGTGGCTCGTCGTCTATTTCGCCGCGATGAGCCTCGGCGCGATCGCCGTCGGGCTCAACACCTGGTCGACCCCGCACGAGCTCGTCTATCAGCTCCGGCACAGCGCGGTGAAGCTGCTGTTCATCGAGCACAGGTTTCGTACGAGCGACCTCGCGGCGCTGGTGCGTGCGGCGCGCGAGCTCGGCGACGGCTTGCCCGGGCTGGTCGGCGTGGTGTGCATCGATGAAGACGCCGTGCAGGGAATGGCGGGATATCGCGCCTTCCTCGCGCGCGCAGCCGGGGTTCGGCCGGACGCGGTGAGCGCGGCAGCCGCGCGCGTCACCGCGGATCGGGTCGCCTGCCTGCTCTACACCTCGGGGTCGACCGCGCTGCCCAAAGGCGTGCCCCTGCAGCACGGCGGCTTGATCGACAACATGTGGGAGATCGGCGAACGCCAGCACCTGGTGGCCGAGGATCGACTGTGGCTCGCCGTGTCGCTGTTCTGGTCGCTCGCCTGTGTCAACGCGGTGTTCGCCGCGATCACCCACGGCGCAGCGCTCGTCCTCCAGCCGCAGTTCGAGGCCGGCGAGGCCTTGCGCCTGATCGAGGCCGAACGCTGCACGGTATTCTACGGCACGCCGAACATGGCGCTCGGCCTGTGGGAGCATCCGTCGCGCGCCGATCGCGATCTGTCCAGCCTGCGGACCGGCGTGACCATCGGTACGCCGGCCCAGGTGGCGCGTGTCGCGGCGCTGGGCGCAAGGGAGATCTGCAACGTCTACGGCCTGACCGAGGCCTACGGCAATTCGGCCGTCACCGACGCGCACGAGCCGCTCGAGCGCCGAATCCAGACCGTCGGTCGACCGCTGCCGGGCGTGGAGATCGCGATCCTCGACGGCGAGCACCGGCCCCTGCCTCCCGGGCAGGCGGGAGAAATCGCGCTGCGCGGCCGTCTCACGCCGGGCTATTGGCAGGACGCCGCGCGCAGCGCCGAAGCGTTCGGCGCCGATGGCTTCTTTCGCACCGGCGATCTGGGCCTGCTCGACGCGGAGGGTTATCTCCACTACCGGGGTCGGCTCAAGGAGATGGTGAAAACCGGCGGCATCAACGTCGCGCCGGCCGAAGTGGAGGAGGTCCTGGCCGCGCATCCGGCGGTGGAGCTCGCCTTCGTCACGGGCGTGCAGGACAGCCGCCTCGACGAAGCACTGGCCGCGCTGATCGTGCTCAAGGCGGGTGCCGCGGCGAGCGCCGAGGAGCTCGTGAGCCACTGCCGCGCACATCTCGCTGCCTACAAGACGCCGCGCCATCTGCGCTTCGTCCGGGCCGACGAGCTACCCCTGACGACCACCGGCAAGCTGCAGCGCAATCGTTTGCCCGGCTTTTTCGGATAGACCCGTGCCCTGTGACGTGCTGATTAATCTAGCCACGGAGTAAGAAATGGATTGAGCCTGCGCCCCCGTGCTCGATCACGGCTGTCGACGCCGACGTTAC
>JBFWSI010000611.1:0-3036 GCA_050248455.1 Gammaproteobacteria bacterium
CTCGTCTTCGAGGAACCGCAGAACGTGCCGGGCCTGTTCACCGATCACAAGAAGCTCTCCCAGATCCTGCGCAACTACATCTCCAATGCGATCAAGTTCACGCCGTCGGGTTACGTCAGGGTGTCGGCGCGTCGCGTCGACGACGATCTGGTTCGCTTCACCGTCGCCGACTCCGGCATCGGGATCGCGCCCGAGCATCAGCGCGAGCTGTTCAACGATTTCGTGCAGATCGACTCCAGGCTGCAGAAGCGCCTGCGCGGCACGGGCCTGGGCCTGTCCTTGAGCAAACGCCTCGCGGAGTTGCTCGGCGGCTGGGTCGAGGTCGAGAGCGAGCTCGGCGTCGGTTCGCGCTTCTCGGTCACCGTCCCGCGCTGCCTGCCCGACGGCGCGGCGGCCGACGCGCCTGCCGATGATCTGCGGGCGGACTAGCATGGACGCGGCGGCCACCACCATCCTGCTGGTCGACGACAACGCGGCCCATCGTTATTCCACGCGGCGCTTCCTCGCCGCCGCCGGCTTCGCGGTCCGGGAAGCGGCGACGGGCCAGGACGCGCTCGTCGAGGCGCGTCGCAAGCCCGATCTGATCGTGCTGGACGTCAATCTCCCCGACATCGACGGCTTCGAAGTGTGCCGGACCATCCGCGGCAATCCCGACACTGCACGCATTCCGGTCGTCCATCTCTCCGCCACCTTCGTCGGTTCGGCGGATTACGTGCACGGTCTGGACGCGGGCGCGGACGGCTATCTGACGCATCCGGTGGAGCCCGCGGTCCTCGTCGCCACCATCAACGCCTTCCTGCGCACACGCGCCGTCGAAGAAGAACTGCGGCGCAGCGAGGAACGTTTCCGCGACATCTTCCGCCAAGTGATCAGCGGCATCGCGGTGCTCGACGACGCGCATGCGATCGTGGAGGCCAATCCCGCGATGTGCCGGATGTTGGACCAGTCGCGCGAGCAACTGATCGGCCGGCGCCTCGAGGAGTTCCTGTTGCCCAGGCCGGACGCGCCCGGCACGGCAGCGCGCGGCGTCATCGGCGAATCGGGCAGCGTGGAGCTGGTGCGCGCGGACGGCGAGCGCACCGTTCTCGAATGGAAGCTGCTCGGCAGCGACGGCAGCGCGAGCCGCATGCTCATCGCGAGCGACATCACCGCGCGTCGCGCGCTCGAGCTGGAACGCGAGCGCTTCCTCGCCAGCGAGCGCCTCGCGCGCGCCGATGCGGAGAAAGCCAACCGCCTGAAGGATCATTTCCTGGCGACCGTGTCCCACGAGCTGCGCTCGCCGCTGAATGCGATCGTCGGCTGGGCCCACGTGCTCCAGCTGCGATCAGCACAGTATCCGGACGAGGTGCGCAAAGGTGTCGAGGCCATCGAGCGCAATGCGAAGCTGCAGTCCCAGCTGATCAACGATCTGCTCGACATCTCGCGCGCGACCTCGGGCAAGCTGTTCCTCGAGCGGGCACCGATGCGTCTGCTGCCGGCGGTGCAGGCCGCGTGCGCGGATGCGCAGGCGGCCGCGGATGCGAAGCGGATCGCCATCGTGATGCGCGGTGACTCCGGCAATCCGCTGGTGATCGGCGATGCGCTGCGGCTGCAGCAGGTCATCGGCAACCTGCTGAACAACGCGATCAAGTTCACCGAGCCGGGCGGCAGGGTCGCGGTCGAGCTGACACAACCCGACGCGCGCACCGCGTGCGTGAAGATCATCGATCGCGGTCGCGGCATCAGCCCGGAGTTCCTGCCGCACATCTTCGATACTTTCCGGCAGGAAGAGTCGGCGCCGAATCGGGCGCACGAAGGGATGGGCCTCGGACTTGCGATCGTCAGGAAGCTGGTCGACATGCACGGCGGCACGGTCGAGGTGCACAGCGCGGGCCTCAACCAGGGCGCGACGTTCACGGTATGCCTGCCGATTTGCCCGGACGATCTCGGCCGCGACGCGGCCGATGCGTCCATGATGGCCGCCGCGACCTACGGCCTGACCGGTCTCCGCGTGCTCTACGTCGACGACGACGCCGATGCGCGCGACATGGTGCGGCGGCTGCTCGAGGAGCGGCACGCCGAAGTCCGCGTCGCCGGCTCGGCCGCGGAAGCCCTCGTGCTGATCGCGCAGGCGACGCCCGATCTACTCATCAGCGACATCGGGATGCCGAAGCAGGACGGCTATGACCTGATCCGTCAGATCCGATCGGGCCCGGCACCGCAGTCGCGGCTGCGCGCGATCGCGCTGACGGCCTTCGGCCAGAGCTCCGATCGCGAGCGCGCCCTCGCCAGCGGCTACGACGCCCACCTGACCAAGCCGATCGATCCCGACGAGCTGTTCCGGACGATAGCGAAAGTGAACGGCGCCGAGCGTGGCGTGAGCTCCGCGGGCTGAGCGGCCGGCGGCGAGCGCTGCCGCCGCTGGAGCCGATTGCTGCAGGGGGAGGAATGTTGGCCTGCGAAAATGGTGGGCCCGCTCGGACTCGAACCGAGGACCAAGGGATTATGAGTCCCCTGCTCTAACCGACTGAGCTACAGGCCCGTGCTGTGACGGGGAAGGGAAACCCCGGCGCGCCGTGCGACGCGCCGGGGGAGGGCACTTAGTCGAGGAAGGTGCGCAGGCGCTCGCTGCGTGAGGGATGACGCAGCTTGCGCAGCGCCTTCGCCTCTATCTGGCGGATGCGCTCGCGGGTGACGTCGAACTGCTTGCCGACTTCTTCCAGCGTGTGATCGGTATTCATGTCGATACCGAAGCGCATGCGCAGCACCTTCGCTTCCCGCGGGGTCAGGCCTTCGAGCACCTCGCGCGTCGCGCGGCACAGGCCTTCGAAGGTCGCGGAGTCCACCGGTGCCTGGATGTTGGTGTCCTCGATGAAGTCGCCGAGATGGGAATCCTCGTCGTCGCCGATAGGCGTTTCCATCGAGATCGGCTCCTTCGCGATCTTGAGCACCTTGCGGATCTTGTCCTCCGGCATCTCCATGCGCTGCGCGAGCTCTACCGGCGTCGGCTCGCGGCCCTTCTCCTGCAGGATCTGGCGCGAGATGCGGTTCAGCTAG
>JBFWSI010000612.1:0-3030 GCA_050248455.1 Gammaproteobacteria bacterium
TCTTCGAGAAGGCCGATCTCAAGGATCTCGGCCGCGCGAAGAAGGTGCAGATCTCGAAGGAGAACACCACGATCATCGACGGCGCCGGCGACCAGAAGGCGATCGAAGGCCGCGTCCAGCAGATCCGCACGCAGATCGAGGAGACCACCTCGGACTACGACCGCGAGAAGCTGCAGGAGCGCGTGGCGAAGCTGGCCGGCGGCGTGGCCGTCATCAAGGTCGGCGCCGCGACGGAAGTCGAGATGAAGGAAAAGAAGGCCCGCGTCGAAGACGCGCTGCACTCGACCCGTGCGGCCGTCGAGGAAGGCGTGGTGCCGGGCGGCGGCGTCGCGCTGCTGCGTGCGCAGGGCAGGGCCCGTGCGGTCAAGGGTGACAACCACGATCAGCAGATCGGCGTCGACATCCTGGTCCGTGCGCTCGAGGAGCCGATCCGCCAGATCGTCGCGAACGCCGGCGAAGAGCCGTCGGTCGTCGTCAACAAGGTCGCCGAGGGCAAGGGTAACTTCGGTTACAACGCGCAGACCGGCGAATACGGCGACATGATCGCGATGGGCATCCTGGATCCGACCAAGGTGTCGCGTTCGGCGCTGCAGAACGCGTCCTCCGTGGCCGGCCTCATCCTGACGACCGAGTGCATGGTCGCCGAAGCGCCGAAGAAGGACACCGGTGCGCCGGCGATGCCGGGCGGCGGCATGGGCGACATGGGCGGCATGGGCATGATGTAAGACGTCGCGCGACGTTCCGCTCCGAAAGCCCCGCTCTGCGGGGCTTTCTTTTTCCCGCCCCCGTCTTTCCCGTTGGCAGCAGCAGCTGCCATCTGCTAGTCGCTTAAGCCGCCGACGAACGCTGTGGCAAGCTCCTTGCGAGGGCCTGGACGACGGCGCGCGCCACGCCTTTCAAGGCGTTCGCGACCCGCGCCGATATGTCGATCGCAGGCGTGACCCGGAAAGCGAGGTGCACAGATGCCGCATGAACCGACCCAGCTCGTGACCACGATGGGCATACGCGATCATTTTCGCGATCAGGTGCTGACTTCCCTGCACCGCCAGCACGTCGACATCGGCGAAGGCACTGCCGGTTATCTGGTCGACCTGCTGACCAGCTACGCACACAGCAACCGCCTGTTCAGCGAGAGTCCCGAAGGCCTCGAGCTCCGTGCGCTCGCCGAGCTCTACGCCGACGCCGCGCACGCCGATGGCGCGGAACAGCGCAATCACGCCCTGAAAACGCTCGGCGACCTGGCGCTGTTCATCGCCGGCGTCTTCTCCGGTTATCTCAATCGCCGCCTCGTCGACGTCGACTACTACATCGCGATGGGCTGCGGCGCCTACCGGGACTTGCGCGATTTCGTGCGCGCCCGGCTGTCGCGCGACGGTGCCGCGGTGTTCGACGAGCTGTCGCGCAAGTTCCCCCAGCTCGTCGACGTGCTGGCCGAGGTCAGCGAGGAGTCGAACCTCGGTGCGCAGTCCGACGCGCTGCGTCAGTACGAGCTGTGGCTGCGTACGCGCAGCCCGCGTGCGCTGGCGAAGCTGCAGCGCCACGGCATCCATCCGATCTCGCGGGTGACGATACACGTCTCGCACTGAGCCGACGGCGATGCTGCTGTCCCGACTGCAATCGCGGCTCGCGGGCCTGTACGCCGCACCTATCCCCTACGACGTCTATGATTTCCTGATCACCGATCGCGATGCGGCCGCCGCGCTGACGCCGCCGGGCGCAGCGACCGGCAACCGCGAGCGCCTGCTCGTGCGCGACGGCGACGATCTGGAGCTCTCGCTGTTCATCGACGCCGAGCTTCTCGCCGCGCTGGACGACGACGATCCGACCGTGTCCCTGCACGACGGCAACCTCGGCGACTTCCTCGTCGCCGTCGAAGGCGTGAGCCACCTGCAGTACCTGATCTTCCAGGCCGGCCAGCGACAGTCCGTGTCCCTGCTCGAGCTCGAGCTGCAGGCCGAGATCGACAAGTACGTGACCTCGGCCGAGCTGCTGAGCAGCCAGCGCGACAACGGGCACATCCCGTCGGCCCTGCACGCGCGCCTGTTCGAGGACGTGAGCTTCGATGCGAGCCTGCCGCCCGACGCGCAGTCGCGCTACGCCTCGGCGAACCGCCTCGCCGCGCGCTACTGCCATGCGCTGCGCCGGCGCTACCCCGGCCACCATCACCAGAACAGCTTCGTGCGCGAGCTGCGCGATTTCTATCGCATGAGCGAAGGACGGAAGGTGCGGCACATCATGACGCTGGATTAGCGTTCGTGCCCGGGGAATCCAAATAGCCGAGCGCAAATGCACTCCACCGGCTGTTCGCTAGCGTGCCCACGCAGGACATCCTTCGTCATGCCCGCGCCAGCGGGCATCCACGCACTCCCCCGGCGTCCAGCGCGAAAAAGAAGAATCGCCCGACGGAGACCTTCTCGTCAGGCGTGGATTCCCGCTGGCGCGGGAATGACGGTAGATGAACGCACAGTGGAGTGCATTTGCGCTCGGCTATTTAGCCACGGAGGACACGGAGAAGGAGATGAACCGGATTCGCGCCTCCGACGCTCCACCACGACTGCGTGCGCCAGCGCATGCGGAGGCTCTCATCTATCGAGTTCTTCTTCTCCGTGCCTTCCGTGGCCGGATTATTCGGCCTTCAACGTCGGTAAGCCGCTCAATCGCCGATTTTCTTGTGCAGATGAGGCAGCGTGTCGGCCTGGCCGGCGCGCATGTAGCGCGCTTCGTCGCCGCTGCGCGTGAGGTTCTCGTAGACGCCGTCGTCCCGTTTGACGAGCTTGGTGAAACCCTTGCTGCGGAGCTCGGTGTTGCTGACCGGAATCGCGATCGCCGGCGGTGACAGCACCTTGCGCACGGGCGCGAGGAACTCGGTATCGCCCATGTCGACCTGGCCCGCGTAGCAGACTTCGCCCCAGGTCCTCAGCTCGACGTCGATGCCGTGCTTGACCTCGACGCTGCGGTCGTTCGCTTCGCAGTAATACACGTAGATCGGCATGGACCCGAGACCCTTTCCAGTGCACTCACCGTCAGCAT
>JBFWSI010000613.1:0-3012 GCA_050248455.1 Gammaproteobacteria bacterium
TTCTCGAAGGACCACTTGAGCTGCTTCTGCAGGCCCGGGTCGTCTTCGACGATCAGCAACTTCCGTTTCTCCATCAGACTTTTTCCGGCGCGTGGCGCGCGCCATCCGTCGCGGCCGCCGGATTGGCGCCGCCGCTCGATTGCCCAGCAGTCTCGTATAGCGGCAGGACGATCGAGAACTGCGTTCCCTCGCCCTCGCGGCTCGTCACCGTCAGTTTGCCGCCAATCGAGGTCACGACGTGCAAACTTTCGTACACGCCGATGCCCATGCCGGCCTTGCCCTTGGTGGTATCGAAGGGCTTGAACAGGTGATTCTGCATGAAGTCCTCGCTCATGCCGCAGCCCGTGTCCGCGACTTCGATCACGGCTTTGCCGCCGGCCCGGCGCAGGCTCATCGAAATCCGGCCCGTCTCCGGTGTCGCGTCCTGTGCGTTCTGCAGCAGGTGCTCGAAGACGTCGACGAGCCGGTCCCGGTGACCGAGTACCGCGAGCGGCTCGCCGCTGCAGTCCAGCGTCGGCGTCGGGCGGCGCGCGGCCGCCGATGCCACGGCCTTGCGGGCCGCGGCGATGAGATCGACGATCTCCGTATCGCCTTCGTCGGCATGCGACTGCCGCAGGTTCGCCATCATGCGGTTCATCTTCGTCACCGCATCGGACACGGTGTTGAAGGCATCGGTGATGAACTCCGGATTCGTGCGGTGCTTCTCGGCGTTGCGCACGATCAGCGACAGCTGGGCGACGACGTTCTTGAGATCGTGGACCAGGAAGGCCGACAAGCGGTTGAAGGCATCGAACTGTCGCGAATCCGCGAGCGCTTCGGTCGCGCGCAGCAGCGCGAGATAGCCGGCGGCCTGGTGACCCAGCGTGCGCAGCAGCTCCCGATCCTCGCCGGTGAGATCGCTGTCGGTGCGCGAGGACTCGAGGACGACGAAGGCGAGCAATTCGTCGCGATGGACGATCGGCACGACGATCCAGGCGCGCGGCATGTCGAGCAGCCACACCGGTACCGAAGCGTTGGCGTCCACCGTCGAGCTGGCCGCTTCGGTTTCGAGATCGATCGTTCCGTCTTCGCGCTGCAGGCGCATCACGAGCGAATGATCCTCGTTCAGCACGATCGAAGCGGGCATCTCGCTCACCCACTGGGCGACGACGGCGAAGCTGCCGTTCGGCCCCTTGTGCCACATCAGGCCGCCGGTGCTGTCCATGACGTCGGCGATCGCCTTCAGGATCGTCAATCGCAGATCGTGCGGATCGTCACCGATCTGCGCGAGGCGATCGGTGAACGACAGCCAGGCTTCCTGGTAGTCATACTTGTTGCGATAGAAATGCCGTGCGACGAAGACGCGCAGTCGCGAGCGCAGCTGTGTCGAGGCGATCAGCGCGACGAGCACGGCCAGCGCGAGACACAGGAACACGATGCGCAGCGCGCCGCCCCAGCTTCCCCCGTAGGTTTTCACGTAGTAGCCCGCCGCCGACATCAGCAGCAGGTAGGCCCCGGCCGCGAATACGGCGGTGACGTGGAAGACGACTTTGCGCGAGACGAAGAGATTGGGTCGCAGCGCGTTGTTGCGCGCGACGGACAGCAGCACGAAGGGCACGGCCAGCGCATCGACGGCCGGGCGCGCGCTCCACACGTCCGGCGTCAGTCGGTTGAACAGCACGGCTTCGGCATAGAGATAGAAGTCGTAGGCGAGCATGCCGCCGACGGCGAAGCACAGGTGCTTGATCGACCAGCGTGCCTCGGGATAGGTATTGCGGTAGACCTGTTCGACCAGGGCAAGGCCGAACACCGCCTGGGCGAGGAAGCCGAGCAGCGCGCTCTTGCCGACGTCGATGCTGAGGGCCCCGGAGGCGAGACCGAGGTAGGCCGCGAACCAGCTGAGCACGGGGACCGCCGCCGCAACGGCGAACGCCCAGTACAGCGCGCGCACCGACGCCACGTACTGGCGGTCGGTGCTGCGAGCGAGCACGCGCGCCAGCACGTAGATCCAGCTCGCGTTGCGCGCCAGTTCCAGAATCTGGAGGACCAGGATGCCGCCGGACAGCGCGTATTCGAGGTAGTAGAGCACCTGCACCGCCATCCACGCGCAGGTCAGCGCGGCCGCCAGCAGCACGGCCGGGCCGAGCGGTGAGCGCCGGTACAGCGCGGCCACCGCGAGGGCGAGCAGCAGATACGCCGCGGCGCCGGTGGCAGCGGCCGTCACGGCAAAGGCGCTCATGCGGGAATCGACGTCATGGGTCTGACACGGTCTCGCGACTGGGAGGCCGACGCGCCGCGCGCGGCGCGCCGTCGCGGCGTCGGTATCGGCAGTTTACACAGGAGCGCGCCGAGACCGCAGCGCGCCGTGAGCCGGTTCAGCGGGCACCCTTGCCCCAGAGGATGACCTGGATGGTCTGCAGCAGGATGTTGACGTCGAGGAACACGCTGTAGTTCTTCAGGTAATAGAGATCGTATTGGAGCTTCTCGCGCGCGTCCTTGATCGACGAGCCGTACGGATACGACACCTGGGCCCAGCCCGTGATCCCGGGCTTCACGTGATGACGCAGATCGTAGTACGGGATGACCTGCGCGAGCTCGCTGACGAATTCGGGCCGTTCCGGCCGCGGGCCGACGAAGCTCATGTCGCCCTTCAGCACGTTCAGCAGCTGCGGCAGCTCGTCGATGCGCGTCTTGCGGATGAACCGCCCGACGCCCGTGACGCGGTTGTCTTCCTTCGCGGCCCACACCGGTTTGCCGTCGACCTCGGCGTCCGTGCGCATGCTGCGGAACTTGATGACGTTGAAGCATTCGCCGCGCAGCCCGACGCGACGCTGGGTGTAGAAGATCGGGCGTCCGCTCTCGAGCAGGATCGCGAGCGCGGTGACGAGCATGAAAGGCAGCGTCAGGCTCAGCAGGAACAACGAGGCCACGATGTCGAACAGCCGCTTCTCGGTACGTCGGATGACGGCCTGCGTGAAGCCGTCGGCGAAGATCACGCCGCTCGGATGCAGCGCGTCGAGGCGGATCTTGCCG
>JBFWSI010000614.1:0-3004 GCA_050248455.1 Gammaproteobacteria bacterium
CGCCGAGCTCGGCGCGCAGGCGATCGGCCTCGGCCCAGTTCTTCGCGGCGCGCGCCGCGGCGCGCGCCGCTATCAGCGCCTCGACCTTCGCGACGTCGACGGCGCCGGTCGCCGCGTAGGAAAACCACTGCTCGGGATCCTGCTGCAGGATGCCGAGCTCGTAGCCGCCGCCGAGCAGCTCGGCCTTGAGCCGGCCGAGCTCGGCCGCTTCCATTGCGACGTTCGCGCGCGTCACGAGTTCCATCAGCACCGCGAGCGCCTGCGGGCTGTTCAGATCGTCGTCCATCGCCGCCGCGAAGGCCGCGTTCGGCGTGCAGGGACCGACGGGCGCGACCTCGCGCAGCCGGTGCAGCGCGCCGTACAGCCGATCGAGCTGCGACTTGGCGTCGCCGATCAGGCCTTCGCTCCAGCTGATCGGCTCGCGATAGCGTCCCTTGAGCAGCGCCAACCGGATCGCCTCGCCGGGAAAGCGCTGGAGCAGGTTCTGCACCAGCAGCACGTTGCCGAGCGACTTCGACATCTTCTCGTTCTCGATCTCGACGAAGCCGTTGTGCACCCAGTAGCGGCAGTAGAGCTTGCCGCCGTGGGCGCAGGTGCTCTGCGCGATCTCGTTCTCGTGGTGCGGGAACTTCAGATCGTTGCCGCCGCCGTGGATGTCGATGGTCTCGCCGAGATGCTGCTCGATCATCGCGGAGCACTCGATGTGCCAGCCGGGGCGCCCGCGGCCCCAGGGGCTGTCCCAGCCCGGGAGATCGCCCGGCGAAGGTTTCCACATCA
Source organism: Gammaproteobacteria bacterium (assembly GCA_050248455.1). Classification (GTDB taxonomy): domain Bacteria; phylum Pseudomonadota; class Gammaproteobacteria. The sequence goes on from JBFWSI010000614.1 coordinate 778, forward strand.
CGAAGTCGGCCGGATCGCGCTTGAACGGCGCGACGTCGACGCGCGCGCCGGCGATCATCTCGTCGCGCGTGCGGCCGGCGAGGCGGCCGTACTCGGCGAAGGCCGGCACGTGGAACAGCACGTGGCCCTCGGCGACGTAGGCGTGGCCGCTCGCGAGCAGCTTTTCCATCATCGCGATCATGCGCGGGATGTGCTCCGTCGCCTTCGGCTCGACCACCGGATCGAGCGCGCCGAGCGCCGCCATGTCGCGATGGTAGATCGCGGCGAAGCGCTCGCTGATCACCGCGATCGGCACGCCCTCTTCTTTCGCCGCGAGATTGATCTTGTCATCGACGTCGGTGATGTTGCGCGCGTACACGACCCGCGGGTAATGCCGCTGCAGCACGCGATAGAGCATGTCGTAGACGACCGCCGCGCGCGCATTGCCGATGTGCGGCGGGTTGTACACCGTCGGGCCGCAGGCATACATCGTGACGCGGGCCGGATCGCCCGGCACGAAGACTTCCTTGCGACGACTGAGCGAATTGTGCAGTTGGAGCGCCATGGCGATGCGAACGGATGATGGGGAATGGCAGGCGGCGACGACGCGGCGCCTCAGCGCCAGATCATGCGGGCGAGGACACCGTCACGGTCGATGAACTGGTGCTTCAGCGCGGCCGCGGCGTGGACCGCCGCGAGCAGGCCCGTGCCATAGGCGCAATAGTAATGGATGGCGATGACGAGATCGCGGGTCTGTTCGTCCACCTTCATCAGCGCCGGCACTTCGAACAGATCGTAGACCGGGATGCCCTGTCCCGCGGAGGTCGAGATCAGATAGCCCGTGACGGGCAGCAGCAGCATCATCAGGAACAGCAGGTGGTGCACGGCGTGCGCGGCGATCTGCTGGGCGCGCGGAATCGACGCCGGCAGCGCCGGCGGCCGCGATACGCGCTGCCACAGCAGCATCACGACGGCGAGGCCCAGCACCGCGAGCCCGAGCACGCGGTGCAGGCTCAGCGACTTGTGATACCAGGGATCGTAGTAGCCCAGATCGACCATCCACCATCCGAGCCAGATGAGGGCGAGAATCGAGAACGCGATGGTCCAGTGCAGCAGCTTGGTGAGGACGCCGTAGCGCTCGGGCGTGTTCTTCAGCATCGGGCCGGTCCTCGCACCGCGGGGCCGGCAGCGTACCGGACCCCGCGGCGCTCGCTCAATAGCGGTAGTGCTCGGGCTTGTACGGGCCGCCGGCCGAGATGCCGAGGTACTTCGCCTGCTCCTTCGTCAGCACGTCGAGCTCGACGCCGATCTTCTTCAGGTGCAGCCGCGCGACCTTCTCGTCCAGCGTCTTCGGCAGCGTGTACACGCCGGTGCGATACTGATCCGCGTTCCGGTAGAACTCGATCTGCGCGATGGTCTGGTTGGTGAAGGAGTTCGACATCACGAAGCTCGGATGACCCGTCGCGCAGCCGAGGTTCACGAGCCGGCCTTCCGCGAGCAGGATGATGCTCTTGCTCCTGCCGATCTCGATGCGATGAACCTGCGGCTTGACCTCGTGCCACTTGTACTTGCGCAGCTTCTCGACCTGGATCTCGCTGTCGAAATGGCCGATGTTGCAGACGATCGCGAGATCCTTCATCTGCCTGATGTGGCGCTCGGTAATCACGTCGCAGCAGCCCGTGGTGGTGACGAAGACGTCCCCGATCTTGCAGGCCTCGTCCATCGTCATCACCTGATAGCCTTCCATTGCGGCCTGCAGCGCGCAGATGGGATCGATCTCGGTGACGATCACGCGCGCGCCCTGGCCGCGCAGCGACTGGCAGGAGCCCTTGCCGACGTCGCCGTAACCCGCGACGACGGCGACCTTGCCGGACAGCATCACGTCGGTCGCGCGGTTGATCGCGTCGACCAGCGAGTGGCGGCAGCCGTAGAGGTTGTCGAACTTCGACTTCGTCACCGAGTCGTTGACGTTCATCGCCGGGAACAGCAGCTCGCCGCGCTCGTGCATCTGGTAGAGCCGGTGCACGCCCGTCGTGGTTTCCTCGGTCACGCCCTTGATGCCCGGCGCGATGCGGCGGAAGCGGTCCGGATCGCGCTTGAGCGACTTGCGGAGCTGGTTGTACAGCGCCACGTCCTCGGGGTTGTTGCCGGCCGGCAGCGCGGCCTTGGTCTGCTCGTACTTGTAGCCGAGGTGGACGAACAGCGTCGCATCGCCGCCGTCGTCGAGGATCATGTGCGGGCCGAGCCC
>JBFWSI010000615.1:0-3004 GCA_050248455.1 Gammaproteobacteria bacterium
ACTACGCATGGCCGGCACTGGACGAGAAGACTGCGAGCGGGCTCTGCTACACCTCGGGCACGACGGGCCACCCGAAAGGCGTGCTGTACAACCACCGTGCCGCGGTCCTGATGGCCTACGGCGCTGCGCTGCCCGACACCTGCAACCTGTCCGCGACCGACGGCGTGCTGCCGATCGTGCCGATGTTCCACGTCAATGCCTGGGGCCTGCCCTTTGCCGGCATCCTGGTCGGCGCCAAGCTGGTGTTTCCGGGGCCGAGTCTCAGCAACCCCGAGCTGCTCACCGATCTCATCACGCAGGAGGGCGTGACGATCTCCGCCGGCGTGCCGACGGTATGCCTGCCGCTGCTCGCCTACGCGCGCGAGAGCGGACGCAGCCTGAAGCCGCTCGCGCGCATCGCGATCGGCGGCTCCGCCTGCCCGCTGTCGATGATGGAGGAGTTTCGCGATCGTCACGGCGTGCGCGTGCTGCACGCCTGGGGCATGACCGAGATGAGCCCGCTCGGCACATTGAACGCCGATACGCGCGAAAGCCTGCACTGGCACGGCGACGCGCGGATCGCGCAGATGCTGAGCCAGGGACGCGCGATCCCCGGCGTGGAGCTGAAGATCGTCGACGACGAGGACCGCGAGCTGCCGTGGGACGGCGTCGCCGTCGGCGCCTTGAAAGTGCGCGGCCTGTGGATCTGTCGCGACTACTATCGGCTGGACGGCGAGGGCGGCGCTCACGATGCGGACGGCTGGTTCGCGACGGGCGACGTCTGCAGCATCGACCCGCACGGCTTCATGCGCATCACCGATCGCGCCAAGGACGTGATCAAATCCGGCGGCGAGTGGATCAGCTCCATCGATCTGGAGAACACGGCGGTCGGCCACCCGGCCGTCGCCGAAGCGGCCGTCATCGGCGTCGCGCACCCGAAATGGCAGGAACGCCCGCTGCTCGTCGTCGTGCGCAAGCCGGACGCGAGCCTCAGCCGCGAAGAGCTTCTCGCCTGGCTCGAAGGCAAGGTCGCGAAGTGGTGGATCCCGGACGACGTCGTCTTCGTCCACGACCTGCCGCACACCGCGACCGGCAAGCTCAGCAAGCTCGAGCTGCGCAAGCGGTTGGGGGATTACAGGCTGCCGAATACCTAGCGTTCGTCACTCCGCAAATGAGGCTGGTGCTCTCTGACACGCCGAGAATGGGCCACCGAGAACACAGAGAACACCGAGGGAGAAAATAGAGAGTCCACAGAGTTTGAGCAGTGAAATTGCCGAACTTCGTAGCCCGGATGAGCGTAGCGAATCCGGGAACCGGCATGCCTGACGCAGGAAGCCCAACGGTGATGAAGCCCGCGTCACCCGCAATCATGAAAGAGACGTGACGAGCCCCCTCCCGGATTCCGCGCCGCTGCGCGGCGCTCCTTCCGGGCTACAAGAGAACGGTCTTCGTAGCCCGGAAGGAGCGGAATCTCTTTCACGGCAACCTACGTCCTTCGCCAACTCCCTTCCCCCTCGGTGTTCTCTGTGTTCTCGGTGGCAAATTACGGCGTTCAACCGGGGCCTACACCACCCCGCTCGCCGTCAACGCATCGATCTCGCCTGCGCTGAAGCCCCAGGCGGCGAGGGCGTCGCGGTTGTTCTCGCCGGCGACGGGCGGGCGGTTGCGGATCTCGGGCGCGGTGCGGCTGAAGCGCGGAGTCGGCGCGGGCTGCACGACGCCATCGACCTCGACGAAGGCCTTGCGCGCGATCGCATGCGGGTGGCGCGGCGCTTCGGCGAAATCGAGCATCGGCGCGAAGCAGACGTCCGTACCTTCGAGCAACGCGCTCCATTCATCGCGCGTACGCGTCTTGAACACGGCGGCGAAGCGTGCCTTGAACGCGGGCCAGCGATCCGGGTTCATGCGATCGGTGAGGATGTCGGGCTCGGTGATCCCCAATCGCTGCAGCAGCTCGGCGTAGAACTGCGGCTCGGCCGCGGCGATCGTCACGTACTTGCCGTCCTTGCACTCGTAGACGTCGTAGAAATGCGCGCCGCCGTCGATGCGATTGCGGCCTTTCGGCTGCCACGCGCCCTGCGCGTACATGCCGTACATCATCGCGGCGAGCAGGCCCGAGCCTTCGCTCATCGCGCTGTCGAGCACCTGTCCCTGGCCCGAGCCGCGCGCCTCGTACAGCGCGCAGGCGATGCCGAAGGCGAGCATGCAGGCGCCGCCGCCGAAGTCACCGACGTAGGCCAGCGGGGGCGGCGGCGGTTCACCGGGCCGGCCAATCACGTGCAGGGCGCCGGACAGGCCGATGTAGTTCAGATCGTGGCCGGCGGCCCGCGCCAGCGGACCGTCCTGGCCGAAGCCCGTCATGCGACCGAACACGAGGCGCGGATTGCGCGCGAGGCAGACCTCGGGGCCCAGGCCGAGTTTCTCCATCACGCCCGGCCGAAACGGGTCGATCAGGGCATCGGCACCGTCGATAAGGCGCAGGGTCGCCGCAAGGCCGTCGGCCGTCTTCAGGTTCAAGGTCACCGACTGCTTGCCGCGGTTCAGCACCCCGAAGCGCCCCGGATTGTAGGAATCCCAGGCCTGGCCGGCGTAATGGGTGACGGGATTCTTGCGATCGATGCGCAGGACCGTCGCGCCCATGTCGGCGAGCATCATGCCGCACATCGGACCCGGGCCGATGCCCGCGAACTCGATCACCTTCACACCGTTCAGCGGACCCATGCGCCACCTCGCCTGTCTTCAACCGGAAGACGGGCATTGTAGCGAAGCCTCGACGCGCACGAGGCAGCCGCGGGCCGGCGCGGCAGGCTCGCTGGCGACGGCGCGAACGATGCAATCGACTCGTCGCGGCAGGCAGCGACGCGCGGCAATCGCGCGTGACGGGGGCGCGGCTTATACCACAGCCGCGCCGGCGCAACAGCCGTGTAGGACGCTTGCGAGGGGCTGCCAAAAATCTTTGTTGCAGAGCAGTGTCGCTGCGTCGTCTTGTTTGTATGATAGGCGCCCGGCGTGCCCCGCCCTGGGA
>JBFWSI010000616.1:0-2997 GCA_050248455.1 Gammaproteobacteria bacterium
CGCGCATCCAGGCCGATCGCATCAAGGGCAAGATCAACGTCCAGCGCTTCAAGGGCCTCGGCGAGATGAATCCCTCGCAGCTGCGCGAGACGGCGATGCTGCCGGCCTCGCGCCGCCTCGTGCAGCTGACGATGGACGACGAGCGCGAAACGGACTCGATGATGGACATGCTGCTCGGCAAGAAGCGCGCGAGCGATCGCCGTGTATGGCTCGAGCGCAAGGGCAATCTGGCCGGCAATCTCGCGGCGCTGCCGTGATCGACCGAGGAATCAGCACGCATGGGTGAGAAGGCCGACATCGATCGCAAGCCGCTGCGCGAATTCACGGAGCAGGCCTACCTCGACTACTCGATGTACGTGATCCTCGATCGCGCGCTGCCGCACCTCGCCGACGGCCTGAAGCCGGTCCAGCGCCGCATCGTCTACGCGATGTCGGAGCTCGGCCTGAACGCCGCCGCCAAGCACAAGAAGTCCGCGCGCACCGTCGGCGACGTCATCGGCAAGTTCCATCCGCACGGCGACTCCGCCTGCTACGACGCGATGGTGCTGATGGCGCAGCCCTTCAGCTACCGCTATCCGCTGATCGACGGCCAGGGCAACTGGGGCTCGCCCGACGATCCGAAGTCCTTCGCCGCGATGCGCTACACCGAAGCCAAGCTGACGCGCTACGCGGACACGCTGCTGTCCGAGCTCGAGCAGGGCACGGCCGACTGGGTGCCGAACTTCGACGGCACGCTGGACGAGCCGCGGCTGCTGCCGGCGCGGCTGCCGAACGTGCTGCTGAACGGCACCACCGGCATCGCCGTCGGCATGGCGACCGACATCCCGCCGCACAACCTGCGCGAGGTGGTGCAGGCCTGCATCACGCTGCTCGAGCAGCCCGGCGCGTCGATCGAGGAGCTGTGTGCGCAGGTGCGCGGCCCCGATTTCCCGGGCGGCGGCGAGATCATCACGCCGGCGCGCGAGCTGCGGCAGCTCTACGAGAACGGGCAGGGCACGGTGCGCATGCGCGCCGTGTACGCGCTGGAGAACGGCAACGTCGTGATCTCCGAGCTGCCGTACCAGACCTCGGGCTCGCGCATCATCGAGCAGATCGCGGCGCAGATGCAGGCGAAGAAGCTGCCGATGCTCGACGACGTGCGCGACGAATCCGATCACGAGACGCCGACGCGCATCGTGCTGATGCCGAGATCGAACCGCGTCGACGTCGAGCAGATGATGCAGCATCTGTTCGCGACCACCGATCTCGAGCGCACGCTGCGCGTGAACCTGAACGTGATCGGCCTCGACGGCCTGCCCGGCGTGCGCAACCTGAAGTCGCTGCTGTCGGAATGGCTCGAGTACCGCATCGAGACCGTGCGCCGGCGCCTCCAGCACCGGCTCGACAAGGTCGTCGATCGACTGCACATCCTCGACGGCCTGCTGATCGCCTTCCTCAACATCGACGAGGTGATCCGCATCATCCGCACCGAGGACGAGCCCAAGGCGAAGCTGATCGAACGCTTCGGCCTGAGCGCGGTGCAGGCCGACGCGAACCTCGATCTGCGCCTGCGCCATCTCGCGCGGCTGGAGGAAATGAAGATCCGCGGCGAGCAGTCCGAGCTCGCCGAGGAACGCAAGCGCATCGAGCAGATCCAGGGCTCGCCGCGGCGCCTGAATACCTTGACGCGCCAGGAGCTCGAACGCGACGCCGAGGAGTACGGCGACGAGCGTCGCAGCCGCCTCGTCGAGCGCGCCGCCGCGCAGGCGCTCGCCGAGACCGAGCTCCTCAGCGCCGAGCCCGTCACCGTCGTGCTGTCCGAGAAGGGCTGGGTGCGCGCGGCGAAGGGCCACGAGATCGAGGCCCGCGAGCTCGCCTTCCGCAGCGGCGATCGCTACCAGGCCGCGGCGCGCGGCAAGAGCAATCAGCAGGCCGTGTTCCTCGGCGCCGACGGGCGCAGCTATTCGCTGGCCGCGCACACGCTGCCTTCGGCGCGCGGCATGGGCGAGCCGCTGGCCGGCCGGCTCACGCCGCCCGACGGCGTGCCCTTCGTCGCCGTCGCGATCGGCAATCCCGAGCAGGAGGTCCTCGTCGTATCCGAGGCCGGCTACGGCTTCCGCACGGCCTTCGAGAACCTGTACGCGAAGAACAAGGCGGGCAAGGCGCTGCTGAGCCTCGGCGACGGCGGGCGCGCGCTGGGGCTCTATCCGCTGGAGGATCCGGCGCAGGACGACGTCGTCTGCGTCACCAGCGCCGGCCATCTGCTCGTGTTCAAGGCCAGCGAGCTGCCGCAGATGCCGCGCGGTCGCGGCGTCAAGCTGATCCAGATCCCGACGGCCAAGCTGAAGAGCGGCGAGGAAGTGCTGAAGGCGCTCGCCATCGTCGCCCCCGGCCGCAGCCTGCGCGTCGATGCCGGCAGCCGTCACCTGAATTTGAAGGCGCGCGATCTCGACGCCTATCGCGGCGAACGCGCCAAGCGCGGCGGCAAGCTGCCGCGCGGCTTCCAGCGCGTCGATGATGCGGGTGTCGTCGATTGACGGGGTGAGACGGCCACCGAGAACACCGGGGGTGAATTGCGCTACGCGCGGCCACGGAGAACACTGAGAACACGGAGGGAAGAAAGGGATTTTTCGGAGGCTTCGCAGTGCCGGCGCCAGTGGCCGCGATCGAATCACGGAGACGCAGGCTCAATCAACCTCTTCTCCGTGTTCTCCGTGGCCGCGCGTAGCGCAAATTCAGCAACTTTCCGGCTGTGCACGGAGCCCGGAGACGAGCACGGCCCATTCTCTTTCCCGCGGCGTTTTCTGTGTTCGCGGTGGCTGCATTCGAGGGTGCCAGGATGGCGCACACCTGTGTCCGTGCGACGAATCGAAAGAAGGCGGCGCAAAAGAAAATGTGGGCCGGCGGGGGGGCCGGCCCACGAGGCTGAGCGGCGAACTAGGAGGGGAGGGTGTTGCCGCCCGCTGAAGCTATCGGCGCGGGCGAGCCGCGGCGTTAGCTCGGGTCGTCGATTGCGCT
>JBFWSI010000617.1:0-2957 GCA_050248455.1 Gammaproteobacteria bacterium
GCGCTGGGCGTGCTCGGCCTGCGCCGCCGCCGGGCTTGAACTGAGCTTCCTTTCGCGCCCGGCCGGCGCCCGCCGGTCGGCTTGCGTGCACCTGCCCGTCGCATGTCGCGCGCGGCGTTCGACGGCTACAGTCATGCCCCCTAAGATGTGAGCACGATACTCATGACAAAAGCGCGCGGGCCCGCGGCCTCGCGACGGGGAGGGTGTGCATGACTCAACCGATCTTCGGCCAGATGCCGATCGTCGCGCCGGACGGCGTGACGCCGGCGTGGCTGAGCGCGGCGCTCGCCCAGCGCGGCATCGATGCGCGCATCGCGGGCGTCCGCGTCGAAACCGTGGGCACGGGGCAGCTAGGCGAGACGCGTCGCTATTTCATCGACTACGCCGGCACGCCGCCGCCCGGTGCACCCGCGTCGGTGGTCGGCAAGTTCAGCTCGCTGAACGAGACCGCGCGCGAGAGCGGGCAACAGATGGGCTTCTACCGCGCAGAGGTGATGTTCTACCAGCAGCTCGCGCATCGCGCCGGCATCCGCACGCCCTTCGTCTACGTCGCCGAGATCGATCCGAAGACCAACGACTTCGTGCTGCTGTTCGAGGATCTCGCCCCGGCCCAGCAGGGCGATCAGATGCGCGGCTGCACGCTGGACGAGGCGCGCTCGGCGCTGTCCGAGGCGGCGCTGCTGCACGCGGCGTTCTGGAACGATCGCAGCCTGCTCGAGGCGGACTGGTGCTACGTGCCGGAAGGCGCACAGGGCTTCTACACCACCGAGCTGATCGAGCGCAGCTGGGATCACGTGCAGAAGCACTACGACGGCTGGCTGTCGGACGAAGTGAAGACGGTGTGCGCGAAGTACGTGCGCAACCACGCCTGGTGGAACCGGCCGCGCGATTTTCCGAAGTGCTTTTCGCACAACGATTTCCGGCCCGACAACATGCTCTTCGGCAAGCCCGGCGAGCGGATCGCGGTGGTCGACTGGCAGACCAGCAACTTCCTTGGCACCGGCATGGACGTCGCCTACTTCCTCGGCGGCGCCTTCCCGCGCGAGCAGCGGCGTCGGCACGAGCAGGCGCTGCTGCGCGACTATCATGCCCAGCTGCTCGCGCTGGGCGTCACGGACTATTCCTTCGAGCATTTGATGGACGACTATCGGCACTACAGCTTCGCCGCCATCGCCGTCGCGATCGCGGCCACCCTGATCGTCAAGCGCACCGAGCGCGGCGACCGCATGCTGATGCACATGACCATCGGCGCGGCGGAGCAGGCCTGGGACAATGGCGCGCTGGATCTGCTGCCGGATTAGGAGAAGGAGATGCCCATGAAGCTCGCCAAACCCCATCTCGACATCGGCCTGTTCACCGCGGATCTCGCGCCGCAGCTCGCGTTCTGGGGCGAGACCGTCGGCCTGCGTTTCGATCATGCGCTGGAGCTCCGGCCAGGCTGGGTGCAGCATCGTCACGACGCCCACGGCTCCGTGATCAAGGTCAACCACTACACCGATTCGCTGCCGGTGCTCCCGCCGTCCGGCTACGCGATGCTGTCGATCGTGCGCGACGGACCGGTGTGGGAAGGGCGTCATCCCGGCGGCGATCGCGTCCGCCTCGTGCCGCCCGGCACGGACGGACTCGTCGGCATCGGCATCACGGTCGAGACGCCGGAGCCCGCGCGCATGATGGACTTCTATCTGCGCGCGATGGAGTTCGACGAAGCGGGCCCGCACGCGGCGCGCTGCGGCGACACGCTGCTGTTCGTCGAGAAGGGCCGCGGCGGCTCGGTCACACCGAGTTTCATCGCGCCGAACTTCCGCTATCTCACGGTCCAGATCTTCGATGCCGACCAGGCCTGCGCCGACATCGTCGCGCGCGGCGGTCGCCTCGCACAGGCGCCGGTCAGCTTCGGCAGCGTCGCGCGCTACGGTTTCGTCGCCGATCCGGACGGCAACTGGATCGAGATGTCGGCCCGCACCTCGCTGACGGGCATCGCGCCACCGCCGGATCGTTGAGCGGTTAGACGCGAATCCGGGGCCGTGCCACTTTCGGACACCGATTAATCTAAATAGAAGAGCGCAAATACGCTCCACTCGCGTTCGTTTACCGTCATGCCCGCGCAAGCGGGAATCCACGCCTGACGAGGAGGCCTCCGTCGGGCGGTTCTTCTTCCGCGCTGGACGCCGGGGGAGTGCGTGGATGCCCGCTGGCGCGGGCATGACGGAAGAGGCACCTACGTGGGCCTACGCCATCGGACAGCCAGTGGAGTGGATTTACGCTCAGCTATATAGCCATGGAGGGCACGGAGAAAGATCGATTGGGTCAGCGCCCCCGCGATGCCTGCGCCTCATTCAGCGACGGCGCTGAAGAAGCTCGCGATCAATCCTTTTCTTTCTCCGTGCCCTCCGTGGCTAGATTCGATGCATTCCAGGCGGCGACGAGCATAACGCATGCGGCACGCCCGCCGCGTCGAGCAGGGCGAGGGTTTCGGCGAGCGGCAGGCCGACGACGTTCGAATAGCTGCCGTCGATGCATTCGACCAGTGCGCCGCCCAGGCCCTGGATGCCGTAGGCGCCGGCCTTGTCCGCCGGCTCGCCGCTCGCGACATAAGCTTCGATGCTGTGCGGTTCCAGCGCACGAAAAGCGACGCGCGTGACGACGACGATGTCGTCGATCGCGCCGCTGCGATCGATCAGCGCGACACCCGTCAGCACTTCGTGCACGCGACCGCCGAGCCGGCGCAGCATCGCGCGCGCCTCGTCCGCGTCGCGCGGCTTGCCGAGGATCGCGCCGTCGAGCACGACCGTCGTGTCCGCGGCGAGCACCGGCAGGCTGCGCTCCACGGCCGCCGCGCGCCCCGCCTCGGCCTTCATCCGCGCCAGGCGTCGCACGTAGGCAGCGGAAGACTCGCGCGGCCACGGCGCTTCGTCGACCTCGACGTCGATCACCGCGAACGCGACGCCGAGCGTGCG
>JBFWSI010000618.1:0-2977 GCA_050248455.1 Gammaproteobacteria bacterium
CACGTCGCCCTGCCCGTAGGTCGAGACGATGACGAGGTAGACACCCGCGGCCGCGAAGGCGCTCGCATCGAGCCCGTCCATCTGGACTATCGTCGCGGGAATCCCCGCGCCGTCCAGGCGGAACTGCGCTTCCTCGGCACAGTACTGCGCGTTGCCCGTCGTCGTGCCGACGAGGATGGTGACCGGTGTTGCCATGATGCATGCATTCCCATTCTTTCTTTGTGGTCAGGCCGGCTTGTGAGCTCGGTCGAAGCTGTACTATAGTGCATGTCATTCCAGATGTAAGCATTATATTTCATGTCGACTGTCCGTTCGGAGCCGACCCCCCTCGCCCCTGTGCCCAGCATCGACCCCGGACACGAGGCCGAAGCGGCAATGCTGGCGCGGATCGGCGCGCGGGTGCGCGAGACGCGGGCCGGCCGCGGCATGACGCGCAAGCTGCTCGCGACGCACTCACAGATTTCAGAGCGTTATCTCGCCCAGCTCGAGGCGGGCCTCGCGAACCCCTCGATCGTCGTGCTCTCCAAGCTGGCCGAGGCGCTCGGCATGGACATCGCGGATCTGCTCGAAGCGCGCCGGCCCGAGGCGATCGAAATCGGGCTGATCACGCAGCTACTGAAACGTGCGCCGGCCGGCACGCTCGATGCGATCCGGACGCGGCTCACGCAGGAGCTCGGCCGCGACGGTGACGCGCGCCGCGGGCGTATCGCGCTGGTCGGCCTGCGCGGCGCCGGCAAGACCACCTTGGGCACGCGGCTCGCGCGCGAGCTCGGCGTGCCCTTCGTCGAGCTCGACGGTGAAATCGAGCGCTCGGCCGGGATCAGCCTGTCCGAGATCTTCCTGCTCCACGGCCAGGCCGGCTTCCGGCGCCACGAGCGCCGCTGCCTCGAGGCGATCATCGATGCGCATCCGCGCTGCGTGATCGCGACCGGCGGCAGCCTCGTCACCGAGGCGGCGACGCTGGACCTCCTGCTGTCGAACTGCCTGACGGTGTGGCTGAAAGCGGCACCTGAAGAGCACATGGCCCGCGTCGTCGCCCAGGGCGACACGCGTCCGATGGCCGGCAACCAGGAGGCGATGGACGATTTGAAGCGCATCCTCGACGCGCGCGGCGCGCTGTATGCGCAGGCCGATCGCGTCGTCGACACCGCCGGACAGGATCCAGAAGAAAGCTACGCGTCGCTGCAGCGCGCCGTGGCCAACCCCCGCTGACTCAGGAGTGAATCCCATGGCGACTTCGCCCGCACCGAGCCCGAATGCCATCGACGGCACTGAACCGCGTCCCGTGCTGCGCTACGACCGGCACCCCGATCACTACGTGCACTGGAAGCTCGCCGTCGACGGCCACGTCGCGACCCTGTCGATGGACGTCGCCGAGGACGGCGGCCTCGCGCCGGGCTACAAGCTGAAGCTCAATTCCTACGATCTCGGCGTCGACATCGAGCTCTACGATGCCCTGCAGCGCCTGCGCTTCGAGCATCCGACGGTCAAGGTCGTGATCGTCACGAGCGCGAAGGAGCGCATGTTCTGCTCGGGCGCGAACATCTACATGCTCGGCAAGTCGAGCCACGCGTGGAAGGTCAACTTCTGCAAGTTCACGAACGAGACGCGCAACGGCATCGAGGACTCGAGCCGCGACGGCCTCAAGTTCCTCGCCGCGGTGAACGGCACCGTGGCCGGCGGCGGCTACGAGCTCGCCCTCGCCTGCGACGAGATCCTGATGATCGACGATCGCTCCTCGACGGTGAGCCTGCCCGAAGTCCCGCTGCTCGGCGTGCTGCCGGGCACCGGCGGCCTCACGCGCGTCACCGACAAGCGCCGGGTGCGGCGCGATCTCGCCGACGTGTTCTCGACCACCACCGAAGGCGTGCGCGCGGATCGCGCGCAGCAGTGGGGGCTGGTCGATCACGTGGCGAAGCCCGCCGCGTTCGCGCAGGCGGTGCGCGAGCACGCGACGCGGCTCGCCGCGGCGAGCACGCGTCCCGACGCGGCGCAGGGCATCGCGCTGACACCGCTCGCGCGTCGCGAGGACGCGGCCGGCCTGCACTACCAGCATGTCGACGTCGCGATCGATCGCGTCGCGCGCACCGCGACGATTACCGTACGGGCACCCGCGGGCCCGCCTCCGCGGGATCTCGCCGGCATCCACGCCGAGGGCGCCGCGTGGTGGCCGCTCGCGATGGCGCGCGAGCTCGACGACGCGATCCTGCTGCTGCGCTCGAACGATCTTGAGATCGGCGCCTGGCTGCTGAAGACCGGCGGCGACGCCGCCGCCGTGCTCGCGGTCGACGCAACGCTGGAGCGCTTCAGCGACGACTGGCTGGTGCGCGAGACGCGCGGCCTGCTGCGCCGGACTTTCGCGCGCCTCGACGTCTCCTCGCGCACGATGTTCGCGATCGTCGATCGCGACAGCTGCTTCGCCGGCACGCTCGCCGAGCTCGCCTTCGCCGCCGATCGCAGCTACATGCTGACGCTGCCGGACGAGCCGGAGTCGGCCCCGCGTCTCACGCTGTCGGCGATGAGCTTCGGCGCGCTGCCGATGGTGAACGGCCAGACGCGACTGTTGACGCGCTACTGCGGCGACGCTGCGCCGGTCGCGGCCGCCGAGGCGCGCTGCGGCGAGGCGCTGGACGCCGACGCGGCGCTGGCGCTCGGCCTCGTCACCTTCGCTCCGGACGACATCGACTGGGACGACGAGGTCCGCATCGCGATCGAGAAACGCGCGAGCCTGTCGCCGGATGCGCTGACCGGCATGGAGGCCTCGCTGCGCTTCCCCGTCGCGGAAACCATGGAAACCCGCATCTTCGGCCGCCTGTCGGCCTGGCAGAACTGGATCTTCATCCGGCCCAACGCGGTCGGCGATCAGGGCGCGCTCAAAGTTTTCGGCACAGGAAGCAAGGCGCAATTCAACTGGGAAAGAGTGTAGGCATGCGCGCACCCCCGGGTGACGCATCGGAGGTCATGCGGCGGACGTCCC
>JBFWSI010000619.1:0-2977 GCA_050248455.1 Gammaproteobacteria bacterium
GGTCGACCTCGGCGATCGCGTCCTTCAATGCCGACGGATCCTCGGCGGCGAACGCGCGGTACGGCAGGCCCATGCCGGAGAAGAATGCATGTACCTGCTGCTCGGGCGCCGTGGCGCCGGTGCGGCCCGGCTGCAGGCCGGGACTGTGCTGATCGCGCATATACAGCCAGTACAGCGTCACGCGGTACTGCTCGAGCAGATTGCGGATGCGATCCTGGATCGGGATCGTGAGCACTGCGCTGCCGTCGGACACCAGCAGCATGATGCGCGAGCCCGTGAACGGCTGCTGCGCGAAGAACTCGAGCGAGCGGATGATGCCGGCCCCGAGATCCGTGGTCGCCAGCCCGCGCTCGATCGTGCCGGCCTCGATCGCGGCCTGGATTGCCGCCGGCTTGTCGGTGAGGGGCAGCACCGCAATGGGGTTGCTGCTGAAGACGAACAGCGCGTTCATGTCCTGCGGCCGGCGCGCGGCGTAAGCCGCCAGCAGCTCGCGCGCGATCTGGCCCTTCGAGCGATAGGTGCCCCACACCGGCGCGCGCGAGGTGCCCTTGTTGCCCGTCACATAGGGCCTGTCCATGCTGCCGCTGCTGTCGATCAGCATCACGACCAGTGCCCCCAATCCGATGCGCTCGACGGTTTCTTCGGCACGGTAGACGCCGGCGATGCCGAGCGTCAGCGCGACGATGCTCGCGGCGCCGATGGCACGCAGGCCCCAGTCGACGGCAGCCGACAGCGGATCGCGCGGCAGGCTCGCGAGCGAGGCATGCGCGAGCGGGCGCTGGCCGTGGAACACGAGCGGCAGCAGCGCCAGCGGCAGCAGCAGCAGGGCCAGCGGCTGCTCGAGCCCGAACATCACGCGAGCCCTCGTTCGATGTCCGCGCAGCGGGCGACGAAGGCGAACAGCTCCGCGCGCGTATAGGCGGGTGCCGCCGCGGCCGGCCGGTAGAAGTGCGTCGCCGAGCGGCGGAAGAACTCGCGGATGTCGCCTTCGACAACGACATAGCGCGCGTGCTCGGCGAGAAAGCCGGCTAGCGTCTCGCCGAACACGGTGCGGCCGGCAGTCGTGTCGAAGGCGCGATGGACCGCGCGCAGCGCCTCGGCATAGGCGTCGGCCTCCCAGGCCGCCTCGCGTCGCATCGCGAGACGACGCTTCAGCGCCATGAACGGCCGGCTGCGCCGACCGTAGGCGCCGCCCCAGCGCAGCCACGCGAGTCCCGCGAGCGCGGCGACGAGCACGCCGGCGGCCGCCGCCAGACGCTGTGTCGGCAACGGCAGCGGCAGCGGCGGCTGCGCGGGCCGCAACTCGCCCTGCGCCTCGAAGTCGGTGATCGTGCCGACCCGGAGTCGCGACGCCGGGATCAGCGCCTGCTGCGTCTCCTTGCCGTCGCCGAAGCGCAGCAGCAGCTCGGGCAGCGCGATGTCGGGATGATCGGGACTGACGTTCACGAGCTGGTAGTCGAGCCTGATCCGGTACTCGTTGAGACCGGTGCCCCGTCGTTCGTCGATACGCGGCGGCGCCAGCGCGAGCCAGTGCGTGTGCCGGCCGGCAGCGGGCAGGCTGCCCGCGTCGAAGCGATACGGCGCGTGCAGGCGCAGGACGATGTCGCGCTGGAGCCGGTCGCCGATACGCCAGCCGTAGGCGCGCGGCGGCGTGACCGTCAGCTCCGCGATCGCGCTGCCGTCGGCATCGACGCGAGGGACGAAAGCCATACCGCTCACTAGCGCCAATACGAGCACCAGCGCGCGCGCAACGCGGCGCGGGCGCGCGTCAGCCGAGGAAGTAGCGCGTGACGTCATCGGCTTCGAAGCGCTCCGCGATCACGATCGGCAGGCGCGCGCGGCGCGTGAAGAGCTGCAGCAGCGCGTCGTGGCAGGCCTGTGCGTGCTCGTCCAGGCGGCGCTTGAGGGACGGCCGCAGCACGAGCAGGCGGTGCAGCCCGGTCTCGGCATCGCGCACGCGCGCGAGCCCCCAGTTCGGCAGGCGCGCATGCTCGGCGCGATCGCGCAGCAGCACCGGCACCACGTCGTGATACGCGAGCGTGCCGAGCAGCTGCTCGACGAACGCGAGCGGCAGGTGGAAGTCGGACACCAGGAACACGAGCGCCCGCCGCGGCCCGACCAGCGGCGCCGCGGCGAGCAAGCCGTCCGCATCGCGGCCCGGCGCCGCGACCTCGCGCAGCGTCGCCGCCGCTTCGACGGCGAGCGCCGGGTTCGCGGACGGCGGTGCGTACAGCGGGGCCACGCCGCCGTCGGCGCAGCCGATGACGCCGAAGGCGTCGCCCGTGCGGCTCGCCGAATAGCCGAGACAGGCGACGAACTCCGCTGCGCGCGCGAGCTTCGAGCGCGAGCCGCCGACGCGCATCGACGCCGACAGATCGACGATTGCGATCACGGGGATTGCGCTCCGCTGCTGGAACACGCGCACCTGGAGCTGCCCGAAGGGATCGCGCAGGCTCGCATGCACGTCGAAGCGGCGCGGATCGGGGGCATCGAGCAGCGGCACGTGCTTGCGGAACTCGAGCCCCCCACCCTGCCGCGCGCTCGCGTGGTGGCCGGGATGGCCGCCGCGCGTGCGCCAGTGCACCTTGTAATGGACTTCGGCGACCGCCTGCATGTCAGGGCGAGGGCACGCGCTCGACCAGTTGCCGCATCAGGGCATCGATGATCGCCGGACGCTGCAGCTCGTACACGGGACTGAAGAACACGCGATGCGCGATCGTCTCGTGCAGGACCGCGTGCAGATCCGCCGGCAGCAGCATGTCCCGGCCCTCGAGCCAGGCGGCCACCTTCGCCGCGCGCATCAACATGCCCATGCCGCGCGGGCGCACGCCCGCCAGCACCAGCCGCGACATGTCGACGCCGTCGATGGCGATGCCGAAAGCCGCCGGCGCGCGCGTCGCCGCGCACAGATCGAGCGCGTAGTACACGATCGTCGGCGAGGTGCGCACGCTGGCCTGGTTGCGCGCCGCGACGCGGT
>JBFWSI010000620.1:0-2974 GCA_050248455.1 Gammaproteobacteria bacterium
GCGACGCCGTCGGCGAGCGCGAACTCCATGGTCTTCAGATCCATGTCCCCTCCTCCAATTGGCTAGGCGCGCCGGCCGGCCGGCGCATGCTTCTCGTCTTCGTGCTGCGCGAGGCGCGCCGGCAGCTCGGCCATGATGCGCCTGCGCTCGGCGTCCGAATAGCGCGTCCAGCGCGTGATCTCCTCGAGCGTGCGGCCGCAGCCGCGGCAGCGGCGCGCCCTATCGACCTCGCAGATCCCGATGCACGGCGATTCAATGGTCATGCGCCGCTTCCGAGGGGCAGTCCGCCCGGCGCACGTAGCTCGCGAGATAGCGCAGCCCCGCGATCGCGCGGCTGCCGTACCAGGACACCATCTCGCCGTCGACGAGATCGACCGGCACGCGCGGCAGCCTGCGCCGCGCCTCGAGCAGGTGCTTGTCGCGGAACGGATAGGGCTCCGAGCTCAGCAGCACGCGGTCGACGAGACCGCGGCAGTCCTCGAGCGCGAGCGTCGGATAGCGCTGCGCGCTCGCCGGCGGCCAGGTCTTCCAGCCGTAGAGCGCGAGCATGCGCGAGATGTAGGTGTCGCGCGACACCGTCATCCACGGCTCGCGCCAGATCAGATAGAGCACGCGCTCGGAGCGGCCGGCAGCGGTCTGGGCTTCCGCATAGGCCTCGTCGAAGGCGGCGCACAGCCGCTCGGCCTCGGCTTCGCGATCGAAGATGCCGCCGAGCAGCCGGTACAGCGGCGGATTGTCGCGCGGCCCCAGCGGGTGCGTGACCACCACCTGCGGTACGAAGCTGCGCAGCGCGTCCGCCGTCTCGCGCGTGTTCTCGTCGACGTTGACGACGACGTGCGTCGGCGCCAGCGCGCGCACGGCCGCGAGGTCGACGTCCTTGGTGCCGCCGACCTTCGGGATCTGCTTCAGCGTCTCGCGCGGATGGATGCAGAAGCCCGTGCGGCCGACCAGTGCGTCGGCGAGCCCGAGCTCGCACAGCAGCTCCGTGACGCTCGGCACCAGGCACACGATGCGCGGCGGCGCCGTCACCCTGCGGTGCGCGGTGCCGACGGCATCGAGGTAGTGGATCACGGGCGCTCCGGGCCTACATGTTGCGGCGATACTCGCCGCCGACGTCGTACAGCGCACCGGACACCTGGCCCAGCGAGGCGACCTTCACGGTTTCCATCAGTTCCTCGAAGACGTTGCCGCGCGCGCGCGCGACGTCCTGCAGGCGCTTCAGCGCCGCCGGCGCCGCCGCCGCGTGCAGCGCCTGGAAGTCGCGGACGGAGGCGATCTGGTCCTGCTTCTCCTGCTCGGTCGAGCGCATCAGCTCGATCGTCGTCACCTGATCCTCGGCGCCGGACTTCGGCAGGAAGGTGTTGACGCCGATCAGCGGCAGGCGCCCGTCGTGCTTCAGGCTCTCGTAGTAGAGGCTTTCGTCCTGGATCTTGCCGCGCTGGTACATGGTGTCCATCGCGCCCAGCACGCCGCCGCGCTCCGAGATGCGCTCGAACTCGGCGTACACCGCCTCTTCGACCAGATCCGTCAGCTCGTTGATGATGAACGAGCCCTGCCACGGGTTCTCGCAGAAGTTCAGCCCCAGCTCGCGGTTGATGATCAGCTGGATCGCCACCGCACGGCGCACCGATTCCTCGGTCGGCGTCGTGATCGCCTCGTCGTAGGCGTTGGTGTGCAGGCTGTTGCAGTTGTCGAAGATCGCGTACAGCGCCTGCAAGGTCGTGCGGATGTCGTTGAAGCTGATCTCCTGCGCGTGCAGCGAGCGGCCCGAGGTCTGGATGTGGTACTTCATCATCTGGCTGCGCGGGCTCGCGCCGTAGCGCTCGCGCATCGCGCGCGCCCAGATCCGGCGCGCGACGCGGCCGATCACGGTGTACTCGGGATCCATGCCGTTGGAGAAGAAGAACGACAGGTTCGGCGCGAAGTCGTCGATCTGCATGCCGCGCGCGAGATAGTACTCGACGATCGTGAAGCCGTTCGACAGCGTGAAGGCGAGCTGCGAGATCGGGTTCGCGCCGGCCTCGGCGATGTGGTAGCCGCTGATCGACACGCTGTAGAAGTTGCGCACGTCGCGCTCGACGAAATAGGCCTGCACGTCGCCCATCATCTTCATCGCGAACTCGGTCGAGAAGATGCAGGTGTTCTGCGCCTGGTCCTCCTTCAGGATGTCGGCCTGCACGGTGCCGCGCACGGTGCACAGGGTCTCCGCCTTGATCTTCTCGTAGGTCTCACGGTCCAGGATCTGATCGCCCGTAATCCCCAGCAACCCGAGGCCCAGCCCCGTGTTGCCGGCCGGCAGCTCGCCGCGGTAGACCGGCCGCTGCTGGCCGCGCGCGGCGAACCAGGCGTCGATCTTCGGCTGCACCGCCTCCCACTGCCCCGTCGCGCGCAGGTGCTTCTCGACCTGCTGGTCGATCGCGGCGTTCATGAAGAAGGCGAGGATGATCGGCGCCGGGCCGTTGATCGTCATCGACACCGAGGTCGTCGGCGCGCAGAGATCGAAGCCCGAGTAGAGCTTCTTCGCGTCGTTCACCGTCGCGATCGACACGCCGGAGTTGCCGACCTTGCCGTAGATGTCCGGGCGCTCGTGCGGATCCTCGCCGTACAGCGTCACCGAGTCGAAGGCCGTCGACAGGCGCGCCGCGGGCTGGCCGGCGGACACGTAGTGGAAGCGCCGGTTCGTGCGCTCCGGCGTGCCTTCGCCCGCGAACATGCGGGTCGGATCCTCGCCGGCGCGCCGATACGGATAGACGCCGCCGGTGTAGGGGTAGTAGCCCGGCAGGTTCTCGCGCATCAGGAAGCGCAGCTGATCGCCCCAGCCGTCGAACTTCGGCGGCGCGATCTTCGGCACCTTGTTGTGCGACAGCGTGTCGCGGTAGTTGTCGCCCTCGATGTTCCTGCCACGCACCTGGTAGACGTACTTCTCGCTCTGGATGCCGGCGAGGCGCGCAGGCCACTCCTTCAGCAGCGTTCG
>JBFWSI010000621.1:0-2956 GCA_050248455.1 Gammaproteobacteria bacterium
CTTCCGCACTCGCAGGCTCGGCGCCGGCCGTTTCCTCCAGCAGCAAGCCGTCCACCTCGCAGCCGCCGAAGCCGCGCAGGAATTCCGCGACGTACACCGCGCAGGCATCGGCTTCGTCGGCGCCGACTTCGTCCACCGCGTCCGCGCCGTGCGCGAGACGCCACGCCTCCAGCACCAATGCGCGCGGCGAAGGCAGCGCAAGCACGAGCGGTGCGCCCGGGAAGCTTGCGCGCAGGCCGTGCACGATTTCGATCAAGTGCGGGACCAGCGCTTCGGCGGCCAGCAGCGTGCGGACGGGGAACACCGCGCGCGGCTTGGCCGTCATCGCGGCACGCAAACCGGGACGGGCATCGACCCAGGCACGCAGGAAGCCCATCAGCGGCAGTGCCCTCAGATCGGCCGCCAGCAGGCTCTGCGCCTTGCGCCGGAAGGCGAGGTACTGTGCAGCGTCCAGCCATGGCGTCTGCCCGCCTGCGAGCAGACGCTCGGTGTAGGCCGCATCGTCCAGCCACAGCGGCGGCCCGGACGCGGCGTCGAGCAGGTCGAGAACGGCAGGCATCGTGTAATCACCCGGTCCTGGCGTCGCTCGCCGCCGCCCGCTTCAGCGCGGCGACTTCCGCTTCGAGCGCCGCGATGCGCAGGTCCTTGGGATTCAGCATGAACTGGCTCTGCAGCGCCGTGCCGTCCATCTTCACGCGCTGGCCCATCATGATCCCGTAGACGGTGCCGACGTCCTCGCCCCAGCAGCCCATGTACGGCAAGGAGGCCGGCGGCTCCGGCGTGCTCCAGGTCTTCACGAACTCGTCGAACGGCACGCCGCGCGCGATGCGCGCCCGGCGCTCCTGCTCGCGCAGGCGCTGCGTGCCTTCGGCGTCGACGACGCGCGAAGTCGGGTCGTAGGCAACCCTGTAGATGTCGCGTGCGGTGCAGTCCGAGATCAGCGCCTCCTCGAGATCCTTCATCACCAGCGCGGGGTCGCGCTGCAGGACGTCACCGTAACCGCCGCCGGCGCCCTGGCACATCATGTAGAGCTCTCCCGGCGCGGCCAGCTCGAAGGTCATGGCCATCGGATGCGTCGAGTAGGTCGCGCCTTCGATCGGCTGCTCGTTCATCAGCCGGACGATGTCGAACGGCACTTTCGCCGGATCCTTTGCCATCTCGTCGAAGACGTTCACGTGCTTGATCTTGCACAAGGGATAGGTCGGCGAGGAATACCCGCCGAACAGCGGCTGTGCAGAGGGGAACAGCGAGCCCGAGCAACCCGTCATGTAACCCCACAGCGCCGTGCCACGGAAAGTGTGAATCTGTTCGTAGCCCAGCCCGCTGCGCTGCTTGCCGAAGCCGACGCGATCCCGGGTCAGGGTGAAGGCCCCGAGACGCACGAGCGGCAGATCTTCTTCCATCAGCTCGATCTCGCCGAGGTCGCAGTGCGCAGCGAACGGCGGCGACACCGAGTGCTCGCCGTCGCGATGGCTGCGACCGCCCTGGCCCATGCCGTTGATGTCGGCGCAGAAATTGCCGGTGAACTCGCCGTGCTGGGTGATGCCGCCATAGATCAGCGTCGCCGGCTGGTCGTACTGGGGCGCGACCATGGCGGTATAGCGCACCGGCAGGCCGTAGTTGAACTTGGCCATCGGGATGCTGGCGATGGTCATGGTCTTGAACAGCGGGATGAGGCTCATCGCCTGCGGCGTGTCGAAAGAGCCGTTGATGATCGACTTCTCGTCGAACAGGAAGTCGAACGGCGTGAACACCGCCATCGTGAACGGCAGGTCCGGCCATACGTTCTGCATCCAGCCGCTGTACAGCATGGTCTTGAACGAGCACTGGCTGGCGTTGATCGAGCGGTTGAGCAGCTCCGGCGAGGAGCCGCGCATGTCGACGAGGATCCGGTCGCCCTTGACCGTGATCGCCATGTTGAGCTTCAGCAGCACGCTTTCCCGCAACGTCGAGTCGGCGAAGGACATCGTGCGCATGGTGCCGTCCGGCAACTCGCGGATACGGCGCCTGACCTCCTCCACGACGTCCTCGATGTGCTTGCGCAGGGTGATGATGAGGGCTTCCTCGCCATGCTCCTCCAGCACGCTGATCACGCGCTCACGCAGGCGCAGACAGGAATGCAGGCGCACCTTCATGTCCTCGAGCTGCAGCTTGGGATCGCGCACCGAGTTCTGCAGGAAGGTGACGAGGTCGCGCTTGAGCTCGAAGTTCTCGACCACCTTGAACGGCGACATCTTGAGGCCTTCGTCGAACTTGCTCTCCGCCGCCGCCGGCATTCCGCCGGGCTCGGTGGCGCCGTTCTCGCCCTCGTGGATCGTCGCGGACACCCAGCACACGAGCTTTCCCTGCCAGAACACCGGCATCATCATCGACTGGTCGGTGTTGTGGATCCCGCCGTAGCGGGCGTCGTTGTGGATGAAGCCGTCGCCGTCGCGCACGCCGACGGTGGGCTCGTCGGTCCAGTACTTGTTGATGAACTTGATCGGGTAGAACACGGCAGCGGCAAAGCCGCCGACGCCGTGCGGTGCGATCATTGCCAGATCGCCAGCCGCGGTGAAGATGCCGGTGGTCATGTCGCCCCACTTCGCGCCCGGCGCCGCGCCCATCTGCTCGATCATCGTGTTCGATTCGTCGAGCGCCGCGACGATGAGCACGCGGACCTCGTTGACCAGATGCGGATCCACCGGGCCGGACAGCAGGCGCTCCTCGATGGCGCTGCGCGGACCGATGCGGTGGTCCTCCATGATGGCCGGGTCGGGCGCGTAGAACAGCTTGTTCTGGCGCACGAAGCGATCGAGCATCGCCTGCTGCTCGGGAGTGACGTTGATGTCGTTCATGGCAATTCCTCAGCCGTCGACCTGCGTGAACCACACCGCGTTCTGCGCCGCCGCCTCGTAGCGCCAGCCCGGCTCGACCAGGTAGGTCGTTGCGCGCGTCACCACGATGGCGGGCCCGT
>JBFWSI010000622.1:0-2955 GCA_050248455.1 Gammaproteobacteria bacterium
CGCGCCAGCGGGCATCCACGCACTCCCCCGGCATCCAGCGCGGAAAAAGAAGAATCGCCCGACGGAGACCTCCTCGTCGGGCGTGGATGCCCGCTGGCGCGGGAATGACGGTAAACGAACACGCAGGGGGGCGTATTTGCGCGCTTCCATTCAGATTCTTCACAACGCGTCCGCCGCGACGACCTCAACGCCCCGCCGCTTCCTTCAGCAGCTCGCCGGCGATGATCAGCTGGCGCACCTGCGTCGTGCCGGCGCCGATCTCCAGCACCTTGCCGCTGCGGTAGAGCCGGTTGACCTCCGACTCGTTCATGAAGCCCATGCCGCCGTGGATCTGCACGGCGAGATCGAGCACGCGCATGCAGGCGCGGCCGGCGTGCAGCACGGCGGCGGCCGAGCGCTTGTGCACGACGCCGCGGCCGGCGGCGCCGGGCGGCAGCTTCGCGACTTCGCGCCCGAGCTGATAGGTCAGCGCGCGGATGGTCTCGACGTCGGTGTACATGTCGGCGAGCATGGTCTGCACCATCTGGAAATCGCCGATCGGGCGATCGAACTGCCGGCGCACGGTGGCATAGTCGACCGCGAGATCGAGGGCGCGCTGCGCGAGGCCCAGGCCGTAGAACGCGGCGATCACGCGCTCGACGTCGAGGCCGCTCATCATGATGCCGACGCCGCCGTTCTCCTCGCCGACGCGGTTCTCGACGGGCACGCGCAGCTCGTCGAACACGAGCTCGCCGGTGGGACTGCCGCGCCAGCCCATCTTGTCGAGGTGCTGCGCGACGCGGAAACCCGCGAAGCTCTTCTCGACGATGAAGGCCGAGATCCCGTGCTGCTTCTTCTCGGGCGCGGTCTTCGCATAGACGAGCAGCACGTCGGCGACGGGACCGTTGGTGATGAAGAGCTTGCGGCCGTTCAGCACGTAATGGTCGCCGTCGCGCGTGGCGCGCGTCGCCATGCTGCCGAGCGCGTCCGAGCCGGCGCCGGGCTCGGTCATGCCGAGCGCGCCGATCGCGCGGCCGCTGCAGAAGCGCGGCAGGTAGCCGGCTTTCTGCTCCTCGTTCGCGTTGCGCACGAGGTTGTCGAGGCACAGGTTGTCGCTCGCGAGCAGCGAGGCGGCGAGCGCATGGTTCCAGTAGGACACGGCCTCGCAGATGAAACACTGCGCGAGCACGTCCATGCCGGCGCCGCCGTACTCGGCCGGCACCGTGACGCCGAGCAGGCCGGCCTCGGCCATCGCGCGGAATTCGGCTTCGGGAAACCAGTCCTCGCGGTCCATGCGCGGCGCGAGCGCGTAGAGGTGCTCGCGGGCGTAACGCCAGGCCGTGTCGTAGACGGCCTGGTAGTCGGCGTCGAAACCGTGCTCGACGAGATTGGGCGGCGTCATGACGTAGACTCCTCGGCTTGCGCGCTCGACGGCTGGAGCGCTCCCGTGCAGGGTATCGAAAAATGCCTCGGTGAGCGCGGGGATATCCGCGCGGCACACCGAGCGCAGGACGGAAGTGGATAACACTTTCCCCGATTGCCGCCGACCTGGGTCCCACCTACCATCGGGTCGCCGCCTCTTCCGCCGGCGCAAGAACAACGAGAAAGGAAACCCCGATGTCCGTCGTCCGCTCGCTCCTGCTGTCCACGCTGCTGACCGGCGCCGTCTCGGCCGAGGCCGCCGTCGTCGGGCCCACGCTGCTCGCGACGCTGTCCTTCGACGAAGTCCACACGCTCTCGTCGAGCCAGCAGCCGTCGACTGCCCTCGACATCAAGTTCTCGTACTCGCTCACCCCCGGCGGCCTGACGGATCCCGCGACGCTGATTTTCGACGGCCGGCTGTTCACCCCGGCCGATGCGGGCAGCACCTTCGTGCTGACGAGCGCGCTCGACGATCCGCAGCTGCCGGCCTTCCTCGCCCGCGTCACGAACGGCGTCGACGACGATCTCCGCGACGACGCGATCGGCAACGGCGGCGGCGGCATCGGCCTCGTCGGGCCCGAGTCCGTGCGCCTCGTTCCCGTCGTGGCCGTGACGGGCCCCGATCTCCAGGGCTACGCGGTGAGCTCGCTCGAGCTCCACATCGCCGAGCTCTTCATCGAACCGAACGCGGGCACGAGCCTGCCGCACTGGCGCGTCAGCGGCGAGCTGCGCTTCATCGGCGAGCCGACACCGGTTCCCTTGCCGGGCGCGTTCGTACTGTTCGCCAGCGCCTTGGCGTGCGGCTGGCGCAGCCGCCGGGGACCTCGCGCTTCGTAGCCCGGAACAAGTGCGCAGCGCGGAATCCGGCCGACCACGCGTGCGACGACACCGGGCCCTCTGCAGCCTGAGCCGAGCGCCGGCGTCGCGCCGGCCACGGCCGCGCGCCCGGCAAGGGTCGCCCGAATGCGGGCCGCGGCTCGCCGTCCGACGGCGGACGCGCCGGCTCAGGGACGCGCGACGTAGAACAGGTTGGTCGGGCTCTTGATCGCGAGCGGCTCGGCGCGCGAAAAGCCCGCTGCCGCGAATAGCGCCAACGTCTTCGTCGGCCCGAGGCAGGCGCCGAGACCGGCACCGTCGCGCGCGAGCGACTGCGTCAGGCAGTGGAACATGCTGAAGCCGTAGAACATCGCGGCGATTGGATGCCGGTTCTCGTCCAGCCGGTCGGAGACCTTCAGCTCGATCACGAACAGCGCGCCGTCGGCGGCGAGGCGCGCGCGGATCTGCTCGAGCACCGCGATCGGATCGGGCAGATCGTGCAGCGAATCGCAGACCGTGACGAGATCGAAGGGCGGCGCGAGCGGGATCGCGTCCAGCGTCGCCTGCACGAATTCGATCTTCACCCCGGCCGCGGCGGCAGCGGCGCGCGCCTCTGCGATCGAATGCGCATCGGGATCGACGCCGACGATCTCGCTCGCCGGGTAGCCCTGCGCCAGCGCGATCGCCGCGTGCCCGTGACCGCAGCCGACGTCGAGCACGCGCCCGCCGGATTTCAGC
>JBFWSI010000623.1:0-2951 GCA_050248455.1 Gammaproteobacteria bacterium
AATGCTTATCGACGGTCGCCTCGGGCATGGTGCTCACCAGTGGCGTCACCTGGAACAGCACGAGCTGGTCATCGCCGTCGACCGCATACTCGATGACGAAAGCGTCGTCTTCGATAAGCCGTGAGATCTCGTCGATCAGCGCAAGCACGGACGTCAGATGTGGCTCCGGCGCCGCCGGATCTGTCGCAAACGTCTAGCAGTACCATGTGCGCACCGCGTCCGACTTGCCGGCCGTAACCAGCGTCGTGTCAGGCCCTGCCGCCCAGCTGATCACGCGGTATGGTGCACCGCTATTCGGATCGATGCTCGTGGCAACGCCGCTTGCTTTCGCTCCCGTCAGCTGAGGCTGGATGAGGACCTCATCGCCGGCTCGGGGCGGTTCGTACGAAGCGAACACGGCATCGATTGCTACCGAAAGGGCCTCGCGACTGTCGACGCCCAGGACGCTCCTGTAGGCGCCGCTGAGCGCAGCCCCCTTCGCCCCCTCGATGCGCGCGCTGCTGCGGACGATCAGCGTTGTCTCCGCCCCGAGAACAGCGCTAATCGCGTCCAGGCACGAGTCTCTGTCAAAGCACCAGTTGTCATAAGGCACACGATGCAGCGGAAGCACCCGCGCGCCCGTAACGAGCACTGCCAGCTGCTGCAGGCTCTCCGACTTCGTCCCCAGGGTTACGCGGTCGGTGACGCGCACAAGTGGATCTGCCATCTCGATCGCCGCGGCCCGTTTGCCGTCCTGCCCGCTCACCCGGCAGACCCTCGCAGATGCGCCATGATCTGCTTCGCCGCCGCTTCGGGTGTTATCGCTCCGAAGTTATCGATCGTCAGGTCTGCCGCGGCGGGAAAGTCGACCAGCAGGTCCACACCCGCCACCGGCCCGCGCGACGGCGCATCCACGCCGTAAAGGTGACCGTTGTCGCGGCTGACGAGCACGTCCTCAGGCACGCGCAGCCAGACTTCGCAGTAGCCGGGCAGATTCTCCCGGTTCCAGGCGTGCACCTCGCTGAACAGGGAGATCGTCGCGCAAATGACCAGGTGTCCCTGGCTCGCGATTTCCTGCGCGAGGCGCCCGTACATAGAGGCAAGGCCGCGTCGCTCTTCGCTCGAGTACCCGATCCCGCCGCCGATGATCCGGCGCACGCTATCGCCGTCCAGCATGACGGGCCTCGTTCCGGCGGCGATGCACACCTCGCGCAAGTGACTCGCTACGGTGGTCTTTCCGCTACGGGACAGGCCTGTGATCCAGACAACGCGGGGGAGAGAGAGTTGCGACAACTTGCTTCCCTGGACGGGATAATTTGGGCGTTAGTTTGCGCTCTTACAGACGCCTCTACAAGAGGACGTTCGAGAGCGTAACGGCCGCGCGTCGCTACTTGGGAAAGACCTGGTTCAGTATCGAGTCGAACTCGAAGACCCACGGCGGCCGCAGGAATCCGAGCGCCCTGACATCCTCGAACGCCCAGCCGAACGGCGACGAACGATGGAAGGAACCGCCGCCGATGACCCGGCAGATTCGCGACGTCACCGATTCGCTCAGCTCCGAGACCGCCAGCTTCGCGTGCAGCGTGTCGAGCGCAGCGGCAGCGCCCTTGCGTTCGACCGACTGCAGCATGCCTTCGTACGCCTGGTCGATGAGCCACGCCTCGTTTTCGACGCGCACCCACTCTGTCTGCTCGAAGGGCGCCAGCGTTGCCGCTCGACGCGTGAGCTGCGCTCTCGCCGCTTCCACCGCGCTCTGCACCACGCCCACGATCACAGCCGTGAACACAGACGACACGATCGCCCCGGACGTCGTCGATACGGCGCGCAGGTTTCCCGGCCAAGCCAACCGGGTTACGGGAAAGTCCGTGAACTGAAAGGCGTGGCTCTGGGTCGCGATCATCCCGTGCCCGTCCCATTCGGCAATCAGCTTCATCCCATTCGACCCGTCCCACGCCGTGTCGCGCAGGTCCAGGTAGAACCAGTCGGCCGCGTCCTCGCCCTCGGCAACCGCCGTCGTGATCATGTAGGAGGCAATGCCGGAGCCGCTGCCGAAGTGCTTCTGCCCCGTAATCGAGTAGCCACCAGGGCGCCGGGTCGCCTGCGTCCTCGACCGGCCGACATCGCCGCCGCTCCCCGGCTCCGACGTGATCGTGCCCCACCAGGCGCCATCGAGAGCAGTCTGCGCGACGATCCTCTGCTGCTCGCTCCAGCCCGTCGCGAACTCGGCGGGTGGGTCCTGCAGCGTCAGCCAGAACGAAAGCACCGCCGGGTGCATCGCCGCAACCAGGGCCACGGACGGGTCGCCCTTGGCCAGCACTCGCAACAGCTCGGCGACACCGCGAGTCGACCCCGGTATGTCCGACCACAGCCCGCCCATCTCGCGCGGCACGCCCGTGTGCAGGAAGCCCGCCTCCGCGAGAGCGCGAAAATCCTCAGGGTCCAGGTGCCGGCGTAGCTGACGGGCCGGCCTGTCCGCCGAAAATCTCTCGGCAATCGCTGCAACATCGGTTTGGATTGTCACGAGACGAATCTTACTGCACTCGTCCTCGACCGTGATCGTATCTGCGCGCCATCGCTCTGCCCAAACTCGATTACGCCAGAGCCTCAGCCGAAATCCTTGCGGTCGCGGGTGTGTCAGACCGTCGTAAGGCCGAGCCGCAACGCATAACGCGTAAGGGCGACGCGGTTATGCGCGCCCGTCTTCTGGTACACGTTGGCAAGGTGTCGGTCCACGGTCGCGGGCGATAGTCCCAGGAAGCTTGCGATTTCCTTTGTTCGCATGCCCTGCGTCGTCAGCCTCACAATCTCAAGCTCGCGGCGAGTCAGGCTTACGTCCGCCTCCTCAGTCGGCGGCAGCTCCAGGAAGTCGGCGACGAGGCGGTGTACCTCACTCGGGTCGCGCCCAAATATGCCCGAAATATCACCTTCGAGCTCCACGAGAGAGGCGTTGGGCAGGCGACTGCGAGCAAGGT
>JBFWSI010000624.1:0-2947 GCA_050248455.1 Gammaproteobacteria bacterium
CGAACCGCCTGCGTAGGCTGCCGCGGATGTCCGATATCCCCGTCGTCGAGGCGCGCGGCCTCACCATGGACTACGGCAGCGGCGAGCTGCGCACGCGCGTGCTCCATGCGCTGGACCTCGACGTCGCGCGCGGCGAATTCGTCGCGATCCTCGGCCGCAGCGGCTCGGGCAAGTCGACCTTGCTGCACCTCCTCGGCGCCATCGACCGCGCCACGGGCGGCACGCTGCGCGTCGGGGGCATCGATCTCGGCGCCCTGGACGAGGAAGCCCGCGCGCGCTTCCGGCGGCGTCACGTCGGCTTCGTGTTCCAGGCCTACAACCTGCTGACGACGCTGACCGTCGCCGAGAACCTGTGCCTGCCGCTGAGGCTCAACGAACGGCCGCTCGAGGATCGCGTCGAGACGCTGCTCGCGCGCCTCGGCCTCGGCGACAAGGCCGAGCGCCATGCCGATCGGCTGTCCGGCGGCGAGCAGCAGCGCGTGGCGATCGCGCGGGCGCTGATCCACGACCCGCTGCTCGTGCTGGCCGACGAACCGACCGGCAATCTCGACGAGGACAGCGCGCGCGACGTGCTGGCGCTCTTCACCGAGCTCGTGCGCGAACGCGGCGGCACGCTGGTGATGGCGACGCACAGCCTCGACGCCTGCGCCGAGGCCGATCGCGTGCTGCGGCTCGAGCACGGGCACCTCGTCGCGACGCGGTAGGCGCGGCGATGCAGGGCCTGCTCCAGCGCGCGGTCTCGCGTCACCTGCTGCGCCAGCCCTGGCAGCTCGGCCTCGCGATCCTCGGCATTGCGCTCGGCATCGCCGTCGTCTGCGCAGTGCAGTTGACGCAGGCGAGCGCCCGCCAGGCCCTCGCCTATGCACAGCGCTCGTTGAGCGGCCCCGCGACGCATCGCCTCGAAGCGGCAGCCGGCGACGAGCAGGGCCTCGACGAGCGCGATTACGTGCAGCTCGCACTGCGCTGGCCGCGGCTGCGCCTGCTGCCCATGCTGAGCGGTCGCGGCACGCTCGCCGGCGACGACACGCGGTCGCTGTCGATCCTCGGCGTCGACCTGCTCGCCGCGACCGGACCGCGCGGCGCGGCGCGGCGCCTGGGCACGGCGCTCGATTTCACTGCGCTGGCGATGCGCCCGGGCACCGCGGTGACGAACGTGACGACGGCGCACCGCCTGGGGCTCGCGCCGGGCGCGTCGCTGGAGCTCCTCGTCGACGGACGTGCGCGCCGGATCGAAATCGTCGGCCTCGCACCCGCCGCGCGCGACGGCGGTCCGGCCGACGATCTGCTCGTGATGGACATCGCGAGCGCGCAGGAGACGCTGGACGCGGTCGGTCGCCTCAGCGCCGTCGACGTCGCGCTGCCCGGCGCCGGGCGCGGGCCGCTGGCGGCCGAGCTGCGCCGCGCTCTGCCCGCGGGCTGGCGCTTGACCTCCAACGACACGCGGCTCGGCGCAGCGCGCGAGATGACGCGCGCCTTCGACGTGAACCTGAGTGCCCTGAGCCTGCTCGCGCTGCTCGTCGGCATGTTCATGGTCTACAACACCGTGAGCTTCCTCGCGCTGCAGCGGCGGCCGGTCTTCGCGCGCCTGCGGGCGCTCGGCGTGTCGGCGCGCGAGCTGTTCACCGTGCTCGCCGTCGAAGCGTGCCTGCTCGGCCTCGTCGGGATCGCGACGGGCCTCGTGCTCGGCCGCGCGGTCGCCGGCGTGCTGCTGCAGTTCGTCGCGCGCACCGTCAACGATCTCTATTACCGCGCGGCGATCACCGAGGTCGCGACGCCACCGTGGCTGCTCGCCGCGATCGCGCTGCTGGGCCTCGTCGCCACGCTCGCCGCCGCGCTGCCGCCGATCCGCGCCGTCACGCGCGAGACCGTTGTCGCGGGCGGGCGTCCCGCACCGGACGCGGCGACGGCGAAGGCGCGGCTGCCGCTGCTGTTCACGGCGCTGGCCTGGGGCCTGGGCGCGGCGCTGCTCGCGTGGCCGACGCGGGCCCTGTGGCCGGGCTTCGGCGCCCTCTTCGCCTTTCTGCTCGGCGCGGCGCTGCCGCTGCCGTGGCTGCTCGCCCGCCTCGCGCACGGCCTGTCGCGCCGGCGCGGTCTCTCGCTGCCGCTGTTGCTCGCGAGCCGCACGCTCGCGGCCCATGGTCATCGCGCCGGCCTCGCCGCGGCCGCGCTGATGGTCGCCTGCGCGACGGGTCTCGCGATCACGGTGATGGTGGCGAGCTTCCGCGTGTCGGTGACGGACTGGCTCGCGGCGCTGTTGCGGGCGGACGTCTACATCGATCTCGGCGCGCGCGGCAGCGACACCGCGCGTCCGCTCTCCGCGCTGCGCGAACGCATCGCACGCCTGCCGCAAGTCGCGACGACGAGCTCGGTCGTGCGTACCCATGTGCGAGTCGACGGCGTCGATGCGCCGGTTCAGCTGCTGGCCTACGATCTGCCGCCGGCGGCACGCGCGGGCTACACCTTCATCGCCGGCGACGTCGCAGCCGTGTGGCGTGCGTGGGAGGACGAGGACGTCGCGATCGTCACCGAACCCTATGCGTACCGGCATCGCGTGCAGGTCGGTGACGCGCTTCAGGTCGAGACCGCCGCGGGGCAGCGCCGGCTGCACGTCGTCGGCATCTATCGCGACTATGCGAGCGAACGCGGCAGCATCGCGATCAGCCGCACGACCTGGCAGCGTCATTTCCCGCTGCGCGACGATGCCGGCCTCGGGATCTACGCGCGACCCGGGGTCGAGGTCGCGGCGCTGGAGCGCGCGCTGCGCACGGCGCTCGCTGACGTGCCGGGCCTGCGCATCCAGTCGAACGCAACGCTGCGCGCGCTTTCGCTCGAAGTCTTCGATCACACCTTCGCCGTCACCGACGTGCTGCGCCTGCTGGCGCTGGGCGTCGCGATCGTCGGCATCGTCTCGGCGCTGCTCGCACAGCAGATGGACAGACTCACGGAC